>NZ_JBELQB010000049.1:0-581 GCF_046000485.1 Flavobacterium rhizophilum | reverse complement strand
ACGCCGCGCGCCTTCAGTTGCGGCACGAGTGCATTCACCGTCTCGGCTTCGTCGCGGAATTCGAGCCCGGCGATGCCTGCTGGCGAGACGATGCCCGCGGTCTCTCTCAAGGTGAGCCCGATGAAGGCGACCGGAATGCCTTCGAATTCCCTGATCTCATAGGGTGGCAGCACGCTCTTGCCGGTCGCGGTTTCCACGGTGGAGGCCGCCAGATATTGGAATTTCGCGCCCGTAAAGGGATGCGGTCCCTGGCAGCCGTCGACGGGATGGCAGCCACCATTCTGCATCCGCAAGAGCTCGGTCTTGCCCTCGTCGAACTCGTGATTGCCGACCGATGTGATCGCAAGCCCCATCATGGACAGGGCCTCGATCGAAGGCTCGTCGTGAAACATCGCCGACAGGAACGGGCTCGCGCCGATCAAATCGCCGGCGGCGACGAAGATCGTGTTCTTGTGCCCCTCGCGCAGCTGCTTCACCAGCGTTGCCATGTATTCGGCGCCGCCCGCCGCGACCATCACCTTCTTGCTTTTGTCCTCGGGATCATTGATGCGGATGCCGCCCGGCGGCGGCCGCAGATTGCC
>NZ_JBELQB010000048.1:0-585 GCF_046000485.1 Flavobacterium rhizophilum | reverse complement strand
AAAACGGAGCTGATGCCGGTCACGGCATCAGCTTCAACGAAGCCTTTCGCGTCTGGCTCCGCGTCGCCTGCCTAAGTTTCGGCGGACCCGCGGGCCAGATCGCGGTGATGCACCGCATTCTCGTCGACGAAAAGCGGTGGATCGGCGAGCAGCGTTTCCTTCACGCGCTCAACTACTGCATGTTGCTGCCTGGCCCGGAGGCACAGCAGCTCGCCACCTATATCGGATGGCTGATGCATCGCACGAAGGGCGGCATCGTCGCCGGCGTGCTGTTCGTCATCCCCGGCGCGGTCGCGATCATGGCGCTGAGCTGGATCTATGTCCTTTATGGCCGTGTCGGCATCGTCTCGGCACTGTTCTTCGGCCTCAAGGCCGCGGTGTTGGCCGTCGTCCTTCAGGCGGTCGTGCGGATCGGAAGCCGCGCCCTTAAAAGCGCGCCGGCGCGAATCCTCGCTGCGGTCGCCTTCGTCCTGATCTTCTTCGCCGGTGCGCCATTCCCGCTCATCGTGCTGGGCGCCGGGCTCATCGGGTGGTGGTCGGCGCGGCAGGGGAGCACCGCATTCCGCGGTGGCGGTCATGGCGCTT
>NZ_JBELQB010000047.1:0-594 GCF_046000485.1 Flavobacterium rhizophilum | reverse complement strand
AGGCCCGAGCAGATGCGCGGGTCCTGGGCCGGCGCGTTCGGCCCGACGCAGTTCATGCCGACCGCATTCAAGCGCTTTGCCGTGGACGGCGATGGCGACGGACGGCGCGACGTCGTCGACAACCCCACCGACCTGATCGCCTCCACCGCCAACAACCTGAAAAAGGATGGCTGGCAGCCCGGGCAAACCTGGGGCTACGAGGTCGTGGTGCCACAGGGCTTCAATTACATGCTGGCTGACCGCGCCAAGGCGATGACGCTCGCGCAGTGGGAGAAGCTCGGCCTCAAGCGCCCGACGGGCCAGCCGTTCCCGCAGCTGGCGGAAAAAGCCTATCTGTTGGCGCCGGCGGGTGCGCAGGGACCCGGCTTCCTGATGCTCCAGAACTTCCGCGTCATCATGAAGTACAACCCCGCCGAGGCCTATGCGCTGGCGATCGGCCATTTCGCCGACCGCCTGCGCGGCGGCCAGCCGTTCGTGCAGCCCTGGCCGCGGCAGGAACGGGAGCTGTCGCGCACCGAGCGGCTGGAGCTGCAGCAGTTGCTGGCCCAGCGCGGCTTCTACAAGGGGACCCCGGACGGCCAGTTCGGCGGCCAG
>NZ_JBELQB010000046.1:0-597 GCF_046000485.1 Flavobacterium rhizophilum | reverse complement strand
GTTGATCTCGTCCTTGGCCATGCCGGCCATCTTCAGGCCGAACGCGATGTTGCCGCGCACGCTCATATGCGGATAGAGCGCGTAGGACTGGAACACCATCGACAGCCCGCGCTTGGCCGGTGGCACGTCGACCACGTTGCGGCCGTCGATCAGGATGGCGCCGCCGGTCACGTCCTCGAGCCCCGCGATCAGCCGCAGCAGCGTGGTCTTGCCGCAGCCGGACGGTCCGAGCAGCGCGATCAGCTCTCCGGCGGCGACCGCAAGATGGATCTCGTCCAACGCGACCGTCGCGCCGAAGACGTGGCCGATGCCCTTCAGATCCAGCGACTGTCCGCGCACGTCACTCAACGCCAGCTCCATCCTTGGTGTGGTCCTGCGCGGAACGGGCCAGCAAGCGTCGTACCAGTGCGACCTGCAAGTCAAGCCATTGGTATTGTTGCGGTAATGTTTAGGCGCCAAAAATTGGCGCCAATTTGATGCATATTTTGTAAACATTATTGTGGCCGATCTGTACAAAAAATGGGCTGCGGCTGCATTTCAGAATCCTGTAAAAGCGACCCATGAAGCGAACCCGTCCCGTCAAGCGCAGGCCGAAGC
>NZ_JBELQB010000045.1:0-598 GCF_046000485.1 Flavobacterium rhizophilum | reverse complement strand
TGGCCGGCTTGCGATAGAGTTCCAGCGGATGCCCCTGCTGCTCGATGCGGCCGCCATGCATGACGACGATATGGTCGGCGAGCGTCATGGCCTCGATCTGGTCATGGGTGACGTAGATCGAGGTCGTCCCGACCTTCTGATGCAAGGCCTTGATTTCGGAGCGCATCTGCACGCGCAGCTTCGCGTCGAGATTGGACAACGGCTCGTCGAACAGGAAGACGTCAGGTTTGCGGACGATCGCCCGTCCGATCGCAACGCGCTGGCGCTGGCCGCCGGAAAATTCATGCGGAAATTTCAAGCCGTCGTCGGGATGCAGGCCGACCAGGCCGAGCAACTCGCCGACCCGTGCGGCGATGTCGCGCTCGCCCTGGATCAGGTCGAAGGCGCGGATCGGCTCGGAGACGATCGCCTGATAATCGGCGAGGTCCTGTCCGTCGATCACGCCGCCGCCAGCCTTCATGCCGGCCGCGATCTTCCGTGCGATCGGCCCCTTGTAGAAGCCGTCGCGGCCCTTGGCGGCGATCGTCTTCAGCGTCGTGGCGAGATCGGGCTGCTTCCACAGCTCGCCGGGGCGATAGGCGCGGCCGTCGGGCTTGAA
>NZ_JBELQB010000044.1:0-598 GCF_046000485.1 Flavobacterium rhizophilum | reverse complement strand
AATTTGACAAATATGACCTTATGGTAAAAATAGGGGAACAGCTAAAGCAAAATGTTTCACGGTTGAGAAATGATGACAGCAGCAGCATCTGGAAGTATTATGAGCAAAAGCTGTACCGCAAGGGCATACACTCGGCCTTTGAGAAGAATAATGAACGGTTTATGGGCATTATAAAGGGTGTGGGTAAAACAGGGCTTTTACAGGTACAGCTTGAAGACGACACTATTGCCGAATACAAAATAAAAGAAGTACAGTTGCTGTATTAACAGCCTTACTGTACTTCTTTGCAATTATTAGCCGGAATATATAATACTTTTATTATTCGTCGTCACCCTCCTCATCATCTTCCTCCGGGGCATCAAATTCATTTAATAAAAAATCTACCACAAGCTCAACGGCATCGCCATCGGCATCAAGGCCCCAATAAGCAGGGTAGTACCCATCTCCCCAGCCTGATGCAAACATTATAGCATTGTTGTCTGAATCTTTGTCCGGGTGGTGGTCGTTCCAGTCGCCCAATTCGCGCGAAAAACTGTTTTTACCACTATATTGCCTAAACTCTTCTCCCAGCACTTCGTCATAATAATTGGCTTCGGGG
>NZ_JBELQB010000043.1:0-617 GCF_046000485.1 Flavobacterium rhizophilum | reverse complement strand
ACCGGCACGGCGCTTGCGATGGCGCTGTCTGTCTCTGTGGCCTCCGCGCAGAAGAAATACGATACCGGCGCGACCGATACCGAGATCAAGATCGGCAACATCATGCCTTACAGCGGCCCGGCGTCCGCCTACGGCGTCATCGGGAAGATGGAAGAAGCCTACTTCAAGATGATCAACGATCAGGGCGGCATCAATGGCCGCAAGATCAACCTGATCCAGTATGACGACGCCTACTCGCCGCCGAAAGCCGTCGAGCAGGTCCGCAAGCTGGTCGAGAGCGACGAGGTGTTCCTGATCTTCGCGCCGCTCGGCACCGCGCCGAATGCGGCGATCCAGAAATACATGAACACCATGAAGGTGCCGCAGCTTTTCGTCGCCACCGGCGCCTCGCGCTGGGGCGATCCCGAGCATTTTCCCTGGACCATCGGCTGGCAGCCGAACTACCGGGCCGAGGCGCGGATCTACGCCACCTACATCCTGCAGCATTATCCCAGCGCCAAGCTCGGCGTGCTCTACCAGAACGACGACTTCGGCAAGGACTACGTGCTGGGTCTGAAGGACGTGCTGCGCGACAAGTATGACAGCATGGTCGTCGCCAGCGTGCCCTACGAGATCAG
>NZ_JBELQB010000042.1:0-618 GCF_046000485.1 Flavobacterium rhizophilum | reverse complement strand
AATAAAAAATTCTATATCCCTAACAATGCTGTTTTGGTTGTTGCCGGAGATATTGATATAGACCAAACAAAAAAATGGGTAGAAAAATATTATGCCAACATACCTAAAGGCACACCTATTACACATCAAAAATTTGAAGAGGCTCCTATAACCCAAACCATTAAGGCTAAGTATGAGGATCCTAACATACAACTACCTATGATTGTAGCTGCTTACCGCACACCTGCCATGACTACAAGAGAAGCACGCGTGCTGGACCTTGTATCGTCTATATTAAGTGACGGTAAAAGCTCAAGGATGTATAAAAGGATTGTAGACGAAGAGAAAAAGGCAATGCAGATTGGCGCCTTTAACTACAGCGAAGAAGATTACGGCGTATATTTTGTATACGGCATACCAATGCCGGGCTTTACACCACAGGATGTGCTTGCTGCTGCCGACGAAGAAATTGTAAAACTGCAAACAGAGCTTATATCTGACAGGGAACTTGAAAAACTGAAAAACCAGATGGAAAGCACCTATGTAAATGCCAACGCAAGTGTAGAAGGTATTGCAGATAACCTTTCAACATACTATTTGCTATATGGCGATACTAACCTTATTAATACTGAAATAAAC
>NZ_JBELQB010000041.1:0-632 GCF_046000485.1 Flavobacterium rhizophilum | reverse complement strand
CTCACATGCCCCTGGGATTCTAAAAGCAGGACAACCTGGGTAAAAATGCTTTGTATCTCATCTTTAAGTCGCTCGCTCCTAAAGCGGTTTATCGTGTTGTGGTCGGGGCGGCTCATCCCGCTTAACCACATAAAATGGATATTCTGCTTCAAGGCTTCTTCAAGCCTACGGCTTGAAAAAATATTGCACAAATAACCATAAACCAACACTTTAAGAAGCATACGGGGATGGTAGCTGGAAGTGCCTCCTGGCTTGTAGTTTTTGATGAGACATTGCAGGTCAAGACCGTCAATCACATCGGAAACGGTCCTTACAGGATGATTCTCTTCTATCAGCTCCTCCAAACTTGGAGGGAGTAGAAAATTTTGCTTGGGATTGTAATCTTTAAAGACTACTTTTGATTTATTATACACACCGCAAGTTAACAAACTTGCAGAATAAAGGGAACCCGCGGGCTCCCTTATTTGTTTAAAAAAAATAGGGCTGACTCACTTTTGAGACAGCCCCTTTAATTATGCTTGTTCTTTTGCTCTTCTCATTTCCCTTGCCAACAGGGTATTTTTAAGCAGCATGGCAATAGTCATAGGGCCAACACCGCCCGGTACCGGGGTAATGTAACTGGCTTTTTTGCT
>NZ_JBELQB010000040.1:0-647 GCF_046000485.1 Flavobacterium rhizophilum | reverse complement strand
GGTGATCTTGTTCTTCATGTTTCCTTTAGGAGCGGGCGTTGCCGCAAGGACGGGGACATGATGGCCGAAGTCGCGGGAGACGCGCAAGGAAGCGCTGTCATGGCAGCGTTGCGTGAGCGCGTGCGGCGATTTCAGCTCTCGTGTCCCGGACGCGTCGCAGCATGCAGTGATGCGACGCAGAGCCGGGATCCAGAATTCGCGTTGCGAGCGTTGATGCATGGGCCCCGGCTTAGCAGCGCGGCACTTCGCGCCGCACTGCGTCCGGGGCACGCGAGCGGGGTGCGTCTTGCACGACATCTCTTGCCGACCCAGTTCGAACGGATCCTCGCCGCCCGCGCGCTTCGCAGGGTTACGAAGAGGTCCTTACGCCAGCGTCAGTTCGTCATACACGGGATAATCCGTGTACCCCTTCTCCTCGCCGCCATAGAACGTCGCGCGGTTGTAGGGCGTGATCGGAAAGCCGTGCTCGAGGCGTCGCGGCAGGTCCGGGTTGGAGATGAAGATACGGCCGAAGGCGATGATGTCGGCGTGGCCCTCGGCGATCGCCGCATTCGCGGTCTCGCCGGTGAAACCGCCGGCGGTCATCAGCACGCCGCTATAGAGCGGGCGGAACAGCACCATCGCGGACGGCACGTTCTGCCAGTTGA
>NZ_JBELQB010000003.1:299131-353900 GCF_046000485.1 Flavobacterium rhizophilum | reverse complement strand
ATGTACGTCGCTGTATTAGCGGGTGCAAAACTAGTAAAGTTTTTCTTTTCTGCAAATATTTTCTGAACTTTTTTTTCGAAGCCTTTTTAAAGCAACTCCCTTTATTTAAAAGGGCTTCAGAACATCTACACTACCAAAGAACTTCGCCGTTATTGCGGGTGCAAAAGTAGCCATCTTTTCCACTTCCGCAAACTTTTAATGCCTTTTTTTTAATCTTTTTTTAACCTTATTTCATAACTTACTGAAAAAGTGACTTTTGAAGGAGGAAGTTTTTTGAGTAAAACAGGAAATAACAGAGAACAGACCAAAACAGCTCTACTTTATATAGTATAATGTAATAACAGCCCCTACCCTAGCCTATAGTTATGTCATTAGTATAAACTGCGTGTTAATTTACTTACAAAATATTGATATACAAGTATTTATAAATATTTTAATTATTTAAAACTAACAAATAAATAGTTTGATTCATATTATAAATATTCTGTTAATTGTTTACTAAAAAACACAATATCAAGCATTTATTGATTTTTTTAACATATAACTTTATATAACCTAACAGACAGGTTCTTTGATCACCGAATGTTAAATAATCACTAAAGTATATGAATCGCCTTACTAACAAAAGCATATATTTTTTTAAAACGAGATTAAGTTCTGCGCATCCTCCTTAATATCTGGGGCGCATTAACAGGAAACCAACTAATCAATTATTAATTTAATCTCATTTTATCATGAAAAAAATATACTTTTTAATCATTATTATGATAATGGGTCTAAGCTCCGGCTTTGCACAAAACAATTACTCCTATTATTATAAGGGTAAAAAAATTCCTTTAGACATTAATAAGGAATACCTAAATATCACCGTTACTAACCAGTTTAATGCAGATGAAATAAAACCGCTTGGTTTTGAGGTTGTAGGCATTGCCAGTGCTGCCACAAAAGAAACCCCTCAGGTTATTAAAGTGCATTTTACCGATTCTCCGTCGGAAATTGAATATTACCAAAAGCTGAACGCGCTAAGAAAACTCCGCAGTGTTAACCATGTATCTTATTATATAGAGAGGGGGCACGATGCCGAACCTATTGGGGTTTCAAGTGTTTTTTATGTTAAACTGAAAAGCGAGGGCGACATTGCATTACTTAATAAGGTTGCCGATGAAAAGAATTTAACCGTAATCAAACAAATACCATATATGCCGCAATGGTATATTGTTACTATTAATAAAAATAGTACAGAAAATGTGTTTGATATTACTAACTATATATATGAGACAGGTAATTTTGACGATATTGACCCTGCTTTCATGTTCAATTTTAATAAGAGATGTACAAACGACCCAATGTTTGGCAGTCTTTGGGGACTTAACAATTCTTCTAATCCAAGTTTTGATATTAATGCATGCCAGGCCTGGACTATTACCGAAGGTAACGGTATTAATGTTGCCGTACTGGATCAGGGGATTGATGTGTCGCATAACGACCTTAATGCCAATATCGGTTCGACAGGTTTCGATTCACAGTCGGGCACACCACCAAGTGTGTTTAACCCCTCCAACGATCACGGTACTCACGTAGCCGGTACAATTGCTGCTGTTAAAGATAATAATTTACAGGTAGTGGGCGTGGCTCCGCAGTCAGACCTTATCCCTGTAAGTCATGACCTTTATATATCGTCTACCATTTCGGCCGAACTTGCCAGTGGTATGAGTTGGGCATGGCAAAACGGTGCCGATATTATTAGCAACTCATGGGGTGACCAGGGTGGTGCTTTTTACAATGATCTTCAAAGTGCTGCTTTAGAGAACGCAATTACAAACGCGCTTACTTTGGGGCGTGGTGGGCTTGGTACTCTTGTAGTATTTGCTGCAGGTAACTGGTCTCCGGCTATGGACTATCCGGGTACTTATCATAGTGACATTACAACTGTAGGCTCAATTACCTCTTCAGGCGCACGTTCGTCATTCTCGGGTTATGGTAGCAATCTGGATGTTGTAGCTCCGGGATCAAACGTACTGTCAACACTACCGGGTAACAATACAGGTTATAAAAGCGGAACCTCTATGGCAACACCACATACCAGTGGTACACTTGCGCTTATACTATCTGTCAATCCATGTTTAACCGGTGCACAGGCAAGAGATATACTGGAAAGCACCTGCCAGAAAATAACCGTTTCTTATGGCACAACTGCCGGAAGACCAAACGGAACATGGAGCACACAAATGGGATATGGACTTATAGATGCTTATGCCGCCGTGCTACAGGCACAGTCCACCACATCAAATAGTTACGACCTATATGTTAAAGATTCGTCAAGCCCTTTTGATAATGGTGACGAACCTAATAATGTTACACCATATATGTGGGCAAGTCCCGATATTTGGGTAAGGGTATACCCTGATAACGGTTTAACACATCAAAATCCTGATTATAGCCCATGGAATACTCCAAACACTGTATATGTAAGGGTTAAAAACAGAGGGTGTGTTGCCACAGATGGTACAGATAAATTAAAACTATACTGGGCAAAAGCAGCAACATCACTAAACTGGCCTAATGCATGGAACGGTTCAACTTATGTAGGTGGTGTATTAATGGGCAACCAGATAGGTACACAAACAATACCAGTAATGCAGCCGGGTGACGAGATTATAATTCCGTTTTCATGGGTAGTGCCAAACCCGGCTGATTATTCTTCAATCAATCCTGAACCATGGCATTTCTGCCTTCTTACAAGGATAGAATCTGTAAACGACCCTATGACCTATATAGAAACCAGCGACCTGAACGGAAATGTTAAAAACAATAATAACATTGCCTGGAAAAATGTATCAGTCGTTAATACAATTAACAACGATGCTCCTCCAAGCGGTGTAATTGGAGTAGGTAACACTTTTGAACAGCCAAAATTATTTGCTCTTGAGTTTAGGGCAGATGAAGAAGAGCCGGGTGCCCCAATTTTTGAAGATGCCGATGTGGTTATAAAAATGGACGGTCAGCTTATGGAAGCCTGGGCTGCAGGCGGACAGGCTATGGAAGGTATTGAGTATATAGAAGGCGGAGAAGATATGCTTATCGCATCGCCACAAGCTACACTCCCTAAAATGCTATTCCATCCGGAGCAATACGGCACGCTAAACCTACAGTTTAAGTTCCAGCCGGATGCATCTGAAAAAATTACTTATACCTATCATGTAATTCAACGTGATGTGGAAACCGGCAGAATAATAGGTGGTGAAACTTATATAATTAATAGAGGTAAACCACACGAAAACGGAGAAGCAGTGGCGGTACAGGAAACAGATTATATAACATCTGTAGCTCCTAACCCTGCCTCAAATTCTGTAACCGTACAATATAATGTAACAAGCAGCGACACCGCAAGCATTATGATTATAGGTAGTTACGGCTCGCAGGGAGATAAAACTAATTACGACATTGATGTAACTAAAAATGAGGTTACTCTTGATATTAGCAAATACCCTTCAGGCTTCTATACTGTAGCCCTGGTATGTAATGGTAAAATAATGCATACTAAAAACCTGTATAAAAAATAATTAACTTAGTGCCTGCATGAAGTATGCAGGCACTTTTTTTAAAAAACTAACAAGCTATGAAACAGTTAAATACAACATTTATATTACTTTGTGTATTTGTTATTTCCTGTAGCAGTAGCGATAACAACACTACAGTTATACAAAACACACAACTGGTGGCAAAAGGTTATTTTATGCCGCAAGACGGAGAGTTTAACCCTAATAACCAGTACCTGGCGATTACATCACAAAGCCAGTGGGATAATCTTATTGATACTTTACAGGATGCCGACCCCAATGTTCTAGAGGGATTTACCGAAACAGATATCGATTTTAATGCCTTTGAAGTTATAGCAGTAATACAAAAAAAGAATAGCAGCACAACTGTAGATATTACTAATGTTGCCGAAACTCACAACAATATTATTGTTACAGTTAAAAACCTTTCGCAAAGTGCAATACAGGATGTGGCCTACCCCTATCATTTTATAAAAATTGAAAAGTCTAATAAACCTGTGGTTTTTGAGTAACCTGTTTTTTTATTGATTACTACTATTAAAACTGTGTTTAAAAATAGAGTCTGTTGTTACATCCTCACGGTAAACACCTATCCTTAATGCGGCAACCAAACTGTCTTTAATTTTAAAAAAAGCTTTTTTATCGGTTTGATTATAGCACAGTAACGAATCACCAAGTTTAATATAATCTTCCCCCATGTAATTTATAACGTCTTTTACAGGCATACCTATACTCACCTTATTATTATATAATGAAATTCCTTTTTCAAAAAGGCAAATCTCTGTAAACTCGTCGGTTAACTTATCATAAACATAAGGGTTAACAGAGTCATACACCACCAAAGCCCCAATAACACCTCTATCCCCTTCATTATCTGACGTAAAATAATACACTCCGTAGTAATTATTTTTCCCTTTGTCGGGATAAATACTCACCCTTTTTTTATTTAAAAATGAAGTAGTTATATTACGCCCCACCTGGCGTTTAATATCCTGCACACTTATATCTTCATCTAAAAGTAAGTGCTTAACCTTTGCTACTTCAAACTTAGCAGGTGTTTCTGTCACTTTCTCATCAATACTTTCTTTACAGGAAAACAGCACAGCTATAATAACAGGAACAGCTATTAGAAAAAGTTTTTTCATATATATAAATTAGAGTCCGCCAATACTTACACTCCACTCATTATTACGTTTTATAAGGTACAAATGAAGATTATGATCGTTAGGACAGGGAACCTGCATATAATGTTTAGGAAAAATACAAAAGCTTACTGAATTTTCACTAAGATGCCCCTGTTGGAGTAAATCCTGATAAGAGATTTTTGAAATGATGTTTTTAAGCACGTCATCAAAAACAAAGTCAAAATAACGGGGCATATCCCCTTTGTTGATATCTACATTTGCATACTTCTCTTCATTTTTAATATAAGTAATGGTATCACAGCTATAGGAATACTTAAACAGTACCGGATGTATAGCCCTGATAGGATAGTCTAACCTGGCAGCCGTACTTTTTACATTATTGGTACTGATGTCTTTTTTAAAATCTTTCCAAAACTGCTTTAACCCCACAGTATCAGGAAACACCTCTTTTGGCTGTTCTGTTTTTGGAGTAGCAACCATTTTAGCATCAGGTTTTTTAAACTGTCCTTCAACAACTACAGCAATAGTATCCTTGTCTTTTATTTGTATGGGCGATGTATCATCTGTCTCAATACGTAACGCAGTTCCTAAAGTAAACGGATTTTTAACCACCAGTAAAGATGCCTGAGAAAAAGTGTATTGTGCATCTATCTTTAAAGTTAGCTTTAGTTTATTATCGTTTGTTAGTTGCTTTTTATAAACATAACCTGCTCCCTCACCATTAATCGTAACAATAGTTCCCTCAGTTACGCCATCTATATTATCAAAAACCGCATATACATCATAGTAACTGTTATTACAACCTATAATTAAAAACGGTAATAATAAGTACAAAAGCTTTCTCATTGGTAAGGTTTTCTAAAAAATACGATTTCACTTAAAATAAAAAAGCATGGATAACTCCATGCTTCATATAATGTTATTTTTTACAACATCCGTCAAGCTCCTCATAAGCAACCGGATCGGCTTTAATATCATCAGCGTCATATCCCAGCTTACTAATTGCCGTTTTTATAGTAGTTAAATCAGTCTTCTTTGTATTATAGGTAACACTAATAGTCATAGCCTCCTCGTCAAGCTGAACCATTTGTACGCCTTTTGTTTTTAGCAACCCCAGATTAAGCCTGTCTCCGCACGACTCACATTGTTTACAATGATCGCAGTAAATAGCGGTTTTAATAACTGTTGTCTGAATCTTTTTTTGCTGTGCAAAAGCATTAGCCGACATAAAAAGCACTAAGGCAAAAAATAATGTTTTAAGTAATTTCATGGTTGTTTATTGTTTTTCCAAATATAAGATACCATTTCACAAAAGCAAAACTGAAATCCTCAGCTTAAACTATTTTATTTTTCCAAGCAGTGAGAGTAAAAACTCTTTGTACACATCTCTGGTATAGGCTTTTTTCATAAGGGCTTTTGCGGGAGAATCAGAGACCGAGGCTATAAACTGCTCTACCTTATCGTCACAGGTTTGTTTCCAGTTGGCCAACTTCGCAGCATCCGGCATAGTAGTAACCTGATGCTCAATCATACCTGTAAATTCTTTTATCTGCCTGTTTATACAGTAATTACTGTCTTCCAGCTCACGGCATTGTGGTTGGATTTCGGTTTCGGGATGCAAAAAATACCATCCGCCGTAGTGTTGCTCTATATAAGCTGCAGTAATTTTTTGCTGAGCATGCCCTGTAACTCCCAGGGTTAAAAACAGCAACATGGTTAGTAATGTTTTTGTCATAAATGTTTGTTTAGCCGATAAATATAAGAATTTTACTGCTTTACAATTATCAAAAAGTTTTACCACCTAATTGAATATTGCTTTATAACATCTCTTATAGTGTGACATTGGTTAAGCCTATCTTTAAGATCTGTATTATCATCTCCTTCTTTATAATCTAAACTATTTAATCCGTTAAACATATATTCCTTTACTTCATCAAAACTTATCTGTTTGTTTTGGTACTCAAACACATAACGATAGATAGGCACGAAAAACGGAACAAATTTTCTCCAGGCAGCTATCAATTCCTTACCCGTAATTTTAAAAACATATCCGTTACCATCAACTAAAACTCTGTTTAGGTGATGATCGTCAAAAACTTTTTGAGAAACACCGGGCATTATACCGCTATATTCAATAAGCCCTAAAACCTCTTCGCTGTTCCAGTCTTTTACAGAAATATCTAATAAGGGAAATTCAGGTTGTATTTTCATTAATTCAATTCATTAATCATTTTTAAAATGCTCCCTTACATCCTGTTCATTAAAATCAGGGGTCCAGTTTGGATTAATACGGGCAACCTCCTCAGGCCATTTTGCAGGATTTAGCTGTTTAAGGTTATTTAACTGAGAAATGGCTTTTTCCACACTCCAGTCCGATTTTTTATCATCAGACAACATTACGTTTTTGCAGTTGTCCTTAATCCAGTCTTGCCTCAAAAACATAATAAAATTAGGTTCGCCGTCATCTTCAAGATCAATATCACTGGCAAACAAACAGCACTGGCATTCGGCTTCACGTGTAAAAAACGGAACAGGTTTTTCCAATAGTCCTGTCACCTCATTACTCCCACAAACCGGACACATAACGGGTACATCCTCATACCCCTGGTTAACCGATGCTATAAGTACATCGGCAATTTTATTAATATTATCCTTTCCTATATTTTTTCCGGCAAGGGCAATAGTGGTTTTACCTTCAGTAAATTCAAACGACTTATCACTTAGTGTGTCCCATTCTGCCTTAGTATAGTTTACCTGTTTCTGTATCGGAACTAAAAGAAAAAAAATACGGTAACGCACAGTAAGGGTTTTAGCAACAGTATCTACCTCTGCAAAAGTATATTCCTTATGTATAATAAGGTAAATCAAAAGCACACCTACAGCTATATAAGCATTTTGGTTAATGCTGCCGTTTATTAGCAGATATAAAAACACCAGGCAAATAACAACATATAGTATAGGCCTTATTATATTGAACCACGGTGCTTTAAAAGTATGTTTCATTTTTAAATATTAAGTTGCGCTAAAGTAAGTATTTCCTGCCAAAGTTTACTATTTAAAAAAGTAAAACCCCGCACAAATGGCGGGGCCTCAAATTAATAACGCAGGTGTATTCTAACGGTAAGCCTACTGTATTCGGCTAAACTCTTCAATGCATTTTTTGGCACTTTGCTTAGCAACAGCCAGTGCGCGCCGACGCGCTTCAGGGTCGGTTTCCACATTGTGTTTCTTGAGATAATAGGTAGTGGTCTTATCAAACTCCTTTTGCAGCCCCTGTATAAAGGCTTCGAGTTTACCCCCTCCGGCAGAAATGTAGGTACTGTCGGCATTAAACTCTTTCAAAAAGTTTTTGTAGGCAACAAGGCATGCGCTTTCCAGCTCTTTTTCAAACTCACCGTAATCAAAACTCATGGCAAATACTATTATAACTATCTATTGGTTGAATGAACGGCAAAATAAATTATAATACACCCAAGCACAGTTATAAAATTCTACATGAAATTAGTAAGATTTGTCAGGCGATAGCCACATTATCAGATTGTGAGAAGAATCACTATTTTAAATGATAAATTTTGAATTTTGAATGAAATCCTTCCTGTCGTCAGGATGACAATCACCCTCCGTCATTTTGATTGCAAGGAAGTGAAGTCGAAACACGAGGCTGAAAAGGCGAACTGATGAAATAAATCTCTAAACAATGACAAGCAGAGTAAGCACATCACAGTGGCAAACGGCCTAAGGTGCTGTGGCGTATAGAAAATTATAAACGAGGCGTGAAAAAGCATCCGCTGTTTGAGGCGATAGCCGAGTTCGGATGGTTTAGCCGAGAGCCATAATTTTTAGCCTAAAGCATCTAAGCCCGACTTTTTCGTTCTTTTGTGTCACGGACAAAAGGACAAGTATTAATTTATTGAGATTTCTCCGCTCCACTTCGTTACGGTCGAAATGGAAAAGAGCCTATTCCTATCGTCAGGATGACAACCCTATCTATTATTATTTACAGTCTTAAAATTAATACACTACCTTTTTACTAACACTCCTGTTTACATCAATAACATAAAACAGCGCCTGTATATCATTTACATGAAGTTTAAAATCGGTAAATTCCGGACTATCATTTAAAGAGTGGCACACAATATAGCCCTCTTCGGTATTGTGTTCAATAACCTCTTTTAGTAACGGCATCTTACTTTGAGTAGTATAAATAACCCAGTACGGAAAATCACGATAACGCAACTTGTTTGTCCAGTGTTGGCGTTGCAGTTCGCGTGTGCTAACAATACTATTTCGGCTAATGGCATTACTACTGCCGTCATCCATACTATCGCCGTTAACCTTAAACGCCACATAGCGTCCCTGCACCGGTTTGTCTACCAATATCCCGTGCTGACTCAAATCCATAAGGAAGTCGGCATCCTGATAATTACTCAGCAATCCCGCCTGTACATTAAAGTCGGCTAGTGGCATTAGCATATAATACTGTCCGTTAGGCAGCTCTATAAACTTATTCCCGTTTTTGTTTTCAAAATCAACCGGAAGCTTCACCACTTCACTGCTCTTAACAATAATGGTATAAGGTGTATCGCTGTTAAGCACCTTATTAAGTATCTCCATTTTAGAATTGGGTATGGGCCTTCCTTTCTCATAATTAATAATGGTTTCGCGACTTGCACCTATCAGGTCGGCCAACTCGCGTTGGGTTAGCCCCAGGTGCTCCCTCTTCTGTTTAATCTCTAATGCGTCCATATTCAATACTTTATCGTAACTGTTGATAACTTTTAGATGTTAAAAAGTGATTTTTTACACTTTCGTATTTTGAAATGTGGAATATTCCACTTAATTTTGTACCAATGTTTGAGCAAAGATACACATTATATGCAAATAAACAATAATATTACACATCAAATTGTGGAACTTAGCGAAATAAAAAAAGGATACAATCAGTACTTACGTTCTTATGAAGCACAGCAGGATGTAGAGAATTACACTTACATACTGGAGCAAAAAGCCCATGTAAGTGCCCGCTTAAAGCAACTTTACACTAAGCTGGCACAACAACAGGCAACACAGCAGCACAACCCTGCCCCGGTACGTTACACTAAATACACACCCTGCAGCCATGAACAAAGTGCAATACTACACTTTAATAACGATAAAAGGTTTAGTATTACTGAATGATTAAGACAAAAGACAATTACTCATTAATCTATTATCTGTCATCTATCCTCTTTAAGTCTTTAAAAAATTAACTTAAAAACGCCTTACGCCATGAAAAATCTTATCTGCCAGTTAGAATCGGTTAACCGCCTTATCAGCGAATGCGAACAGGAAATACAATCCATTCAAAACCTGCCTTACTATTCGGTTTTTAAGCTGGAAGACCAGCGTACTTCCGATTTAACCCAACTCACTTCTCAGTTAAAGGGATACCACTCCCAAAAAATTATCCTGCTAAACCAGCTGGAAACTTCACTAAAATTTGAAAAAGCCGCAAGCGAACAATATGCCATTGCGGGGTAATTCGATTATTTGGTTATTCGATTATTTGATATGACATACCAATACACAAATCAACAAATAGCCAAATCCACTTTTTTAATTCTTCAATCATTAAATCTTTAAATCCAAATCCCATGACAATTACAGGAAACATTGAAAACATTGAGTACCGCAACACAGCCGGACATGAAAAAAAAGTAGTAACCATAGTGCCCGATCATCGCCAAAGAGCCTTTGTGGAGTTTCGCGGACGCAAAATGGACGAGCTGCACGGCCTTAAGGAAAACGACGAAATACAGGTTAATGTAATGCTGGAAGGTAAAATATCCAAAAACAGCGGCATACAATACAACAACCTTGTAGCACAGGAAATAAGAGCAATAGTAAGATAACCACAAACATTAAACATAAAATCATGAAAACTAAACAGGAAGAATATACCCGTAAAATACTGGAGCAACTGGAAACCCTTTTTATAGAAAACAGCGACAATGCCATTTCCCTTACCGAACTGGAAGACAATAACAACGCTGCCGATTTTTTCCATGCCCTGGCAAACCTTGCTCCGGCTGTGGTGTACAGTCAGCTTACGCAAAAACAGGTAAACACACTGGAGTTTAACCATGTTGCTAACCGACTGTGTATGATAAATGCCGTTCGATAATATGTTGTTTGCCTATTAAATACAAAGAAGCAAATAGCCGAATAACATTATCACAAAATATTAACATTTACTTGAGAAACCTTTAATACTTAAATAGTTAATTTCAATTTCGTAAGATTGAAAAATTGAACATTTAAAATTTAAAATGTCACCTGCCCTTTTGGGAACCTTAATCTTTAAATAGTATAATTATTAAATCTTAAATCAAACGAACCATGCAATATAAAATAAGAGGAATAGTAGTAGCCGTAGGCGATACCAAAACAACCAAAAAAGGTACAGCACTAAAACAACTTCAGTTTGAACAGGAAGACGGCAAATTGTTTTACCCTACCGCACTGGGTACCAAAATAGAATTACTGGACGATATGCTGCCGGGCGATGTGGCCGATCTTGAATTCCACATTAGCGGATCTAAAGGCCTATACAATAATGTAATTATTGATAATGTTGTAAGGGTGTAAAGCACCTTCAAAATGCCTGCAAAAAGGCTGCAAAAAAATATTTGAAATGAATTTTTGCACTTAATGAGCAAAAAAAACCTTCCGCATATAGCCCTCTATGTGGGCGACTGGGAACGTGATTGCAATGTTTTATCGCTGGAAGCCGAAATGGCCTGGCTTAAAATAATTTTTAAAATGCACCTTTCGGGTAACGAGCCCGTATACAAAACGTCAGCAAAAGGGCTGCAAATTCTCTGGAAATGTACAGCCGGTAAAGCTGCCGAAATTATTGATGAACTCAGCATTAATAATATATGTATAATAGATGAAATCACAGGAGGTTACAGTTTTACTTCCCGACGTTTACAACGTGAAAAAAACATCTCACAAACACGTTCTCAAGCTGCTAAAAAACGACGTAATAAAGCAGAAGAAAACACAACAACCCTAAACAAAACATCAGCAAAAGTGTTGCAAAACACTGACATTGACAATGACAATGATATTGACATTGAAGTTGAAATTAAAACTGATTTTGACGGAAAAGAGGGTATGGGAGAAAAACCAACGGTTGTACTGCCCTACCCCTCGGCCGAGTTTGCCCGCCAATGGCAACTCTGGAAAACCTACCGCCACAATGAGCACAACCAAAACTACCAAAGCGCCGAAAGTGAACAGGCAGCACTCCTACAGCTAACCAACCTTGCCCAAGGTAAACAAACTACCGCCATAGCTATACTGCACCAAAGCATAAGCAAAGGCTGGAAAGGACTATTTGAAATAAAACCACAAGGCAATGCAGGGAAAGAACCTGCCTCAAAGTCGAAAGTTAAGTATAGCGACGACTTCAAACGAAAAATTGCTAAGCGTTTACAGTCCGGTTAACTGCATGCGCCACGGCGGGAGGCTTACCACTATCGACAAAGCCATAAATGCCCCCGCCCCCACACTGGGAACACTGCAACGCGAAAAGAGTAAAGATTTTGCCATAGGCCTTACAATGGGTTGGCTGGTGTACCTTAACGATATACTTAACCTAAACAAACCCATGACCGAAGATCAAATTGAGCTTTGTGCCATAGAGGTAAACGAAACCTACTATACCCTCAAAATAAGCGACCTTACCTTTTTGTTTAAAAAAATAATCAGTGGTGCTTATGGCGAATTTTACGAAAGCCTCACCATCCCAAAGGTATTATCGTTTTTTAGGGAATACTTTGAAGAACGCTGCCAGCTCGCCGAACAGCAGTCACTACGTACTCATAACGACGACAAAAGCCATTCGGAATTTAATTACTCTAAAAACATTAAAAGGGTATTAACAGGCAGTACAAGGTATAAGTAGTATTGAGTAGTCAAAACTAAAGCTTCACCCTTTAAAGACTTTCGACTTTCAACTTTCGACTTTTGACCTGAAGACTTTGGACTATTTGGTCTCCCGTTCTTTGACATATTGTTTTTTCTTTTTCCTGTCATTTCGAATCGAAGCGAAACGAAGGGAGAAATCTCAATTAGATTCCTCATTACGCTGCGCTCCATATCGGAATGACAATCCTGCTGTCATTTCGAACCGCAATGAAATGAAGGGAGAAATCTTGTTTTCTTTTATTATGTTTGCCATATAACACACCTTATTATGTATAAAACTTTAGGCACACATAACTATTATATATACATCCTCACAAATAAAAATAAAACCGTTCTTTATGTAGGCTTTACAAACAATCTAAAAGAGAGGTTATATTATCATGAAAATCCTGAAGCACAGTCAAAATCTTTTACCACTAAATACAAATGCTTCTATTTAATTTACTGGAAACATTATGATGTTGTCGATATCGCAATAACAAGAGAAAAAGAAATTAAAGCCTGGAGGAGAGAAAAGAAAGAAAAGTTAATAGCCCAATTTAATCCTGAATGGAATTTTTTAAATAACGAGATTTGAGATTCCTCATTCCACAATGCCCCATATCGGAATGACATACACGCTGTCATTTCGAACCGAAGGGAAACGGAGGGAGAAATCTCAATTAGATTCCTCATTACGCTGCGCTCCATATCGGAATGACAATCCTGCTGTCATTTCGAACCGCAATGAAATGAAGGGAGAAATCTCAATTAGATTCCTCATTACGCTACGCTTCATATCGGAATGACAACCACACTGTAATTTCAAACTGTAATGAAATAAATTTGATTTTGTTTATGTACTCTAAAAAAGCTTAGTAATCAACAGCCCTAAGCCTAAAATTAAAGAGAAACTAATTATAAAATTATAGGCATTGCCTTTTTGAATATAGCTGTCTAATTTTTGTTTACGACCAAAAAACACCCAACGCAAAAAAGCACCGGGGTAAATAAAAAGAAATCCGGCAATAAATTCAAAAACTATTTCCATTACAAAATCCATCTGCTAAAACTCTAAAAAATCACATACAATTACTAATTCGGTAAAACTCGTCGTAGCGTTCAATAAGGTTATTTTCCAGCAGTTGGGTAAAAGTATAATCAAGCGTGTCCTTTTCATGATCAAAATCACGGTAACCGGTAAGCTGGTATACCTGTCCGCTATCCTTATTTATTATTAGCGGAATGTAACAGGTATTCTCTAAGTTAGTATTGATACCCTGTTCTTCATTAGGGTCAATAGCATATACATAGCCATACATCCTGAAATCAATATAATCAACCCGGAGTACAAGCCTAACCTTTCCCTTTTCATGTTCAAAGTACTCACGATTAAGCCCCTCTATAAAAGCGGCTACCTTAGCATCTATATTATCGTTAATAACCATAGTCCCGGAGATAAAAAAAGTTAACCTATATGTCTGGTTATTAAACAATAATCAGACACATAAATTAACAATAGTAAGTTTTTTGAAGAAAGTGGTTTTTAAGGCTATAATCTGATATTTCTATGTTCCCTAATCTCAAAACGAACAATATCGTACAGCACCTCAATAAGCGATCTAAAGTTCATAGCACTCTGTTTTAGTTAGTTAGGTATAAAGATATATAAATTTAACTTTAGATTAACAGATGGATACAAAATTTAACATTAAAATATTTCAACACCCTTTGTTAATAAGCCTTACCGAGTATTGAAAATTAATTGTTTAACATAAAACACTGTCATTAAGAAGTTTTGATTTCCCTGTATTTTGCCAAAAAAAGCGCAATGATTACAAGCTCCAGTAAGGCCGAAGTAAAAAAGGCATAAAACGACATGGAGAAAAACACTATCCATATTTCCTGCGGACTTTGTAATCCCAGCATTTCAAACATGCGGGTATAACTCCTAAACGGATCGTAAAACGTGCGGGTTGTAGTTAAAAAATAAACCAGGTACAATATATTAATACCATAAAACCCCCAGGAGAAAGGCACTCTGCCCAAGCGTTTGTTAAGCCACAGCTGAAGAGCGATGTTTATACCCAATACAACAAGTGACAAACCGTCTAAAACCGGAAAACGCCCAATTTTAAACAGCAAAAACAGCATCATACCAAGGCATAACACAAAGCTTACTATAGTAAAACGTACCAGTGTCATATAGCTAATATAATGATTTTTAAGCAAATCACTTATCAAGAAAAACCTCCCTATTTACCCGTAAAAACACCTGTTCTTACCAAACCCGTAAAACTACTTAGTGCTAACAGGATTTTCCCTGTTACTTTTGCTATGTGAAAAACAAACCACGCCTAAAACAAATAGTGTCTTTCCTCGAGTCTATCGGGATAGAGGTCGCTGAAGGCCCCCTAACAGCCACCACATTCCTACCGGGACTCGAGTTGGGGCCTAATGTGATTTATGTGGACTTTGATAAACTGAAACACCCCGGAGACATATTACATGAAGCCGGACACATTGCCGTAACAGAATCGACCCAAAGGCAGTATATAGGTACAGATAAAATGCCGGAAGACTGGCCTAATATGGGCGATGAGATTGCAGCCATAGCATGGTCGGCAGCAGTGGCACAACACTTAGACATACCACTAAGCGAAGTTTTTCATCCCGATGGTTATAAAGGTGCTTCTGACTGGCACATAGAAAACTTTTCAAACGGAAATTACATAGGTTTACCCCTGCTTCAATGGATGGGAATTGCCTACAACGATACTGAAATACAAAACGGACATCCACCCTT
The DNA here is from genome assembly GCF_046000485.1 of Flavobacterium rhizophilum. Lineage (NCBI taxonomy): Bacteria > Pseudomonadati > Bacteroidota > Flavobacteriia > Flavobacteriales > Flavobacteriaceae > Flavobacterium > Flavobacterium rhizophilum. Next base: position 338,436 of record NZ_JBELQB010000003.1, on the reverse strand, counting down.
TCCGGCCGTTAAAAGCTGGCTGCGACCGTAAAATCTGCTGAGTTAAATAACCTATGGTTACCTTACAGAAAGGGAAAGGATGTTTATTTACCACTATTTATTATATTATTAGATTGCCACGCTTCATTGCATTCCGCTCGCAATGACAAACCATACCTAATATTTGATTACCCCTTGCCGTCATTACGAGGAGGAACGACGAAGTAATCTCAATAACCAAAAGAACAATAATCAACTACGTATTTCCCACGCTTTTAAAAGCCCCGTAATTCTACCTGGTGAAATACAATATTTTATACTATTTTTGTAAATAACCATTAATCATAAAGTAATGACTTATAACTGCTTTGACATAGCCGATTTTTTCACAAAACTGGCAAAGGAAGAGGGTCAGGGAATTGACCCCATGAAGCTATTAAAGCTTACTTATATAGCTCATGGTTGGTATTTGGGTATAACAGGGAAGCCTTTATTCCATAATCAGATACAGGCCTGGAAATACGGCTCTGTAATTCCTGATTTGTACTACCCTATCAAAATTTTCGGTAAGAACAACGTAGATCCCTATATTTTTAAGCTTTATACCAAAAATAAGCTGAGTAAGGACGATAAAGACTTCCTTAAAAAAATATGGAACAACTATAAAGATTTTTCGGGGCTGCAGTTATCTGCACTAACACACGAAGAAGGCAGTCCGTGGTCACAGGTTTGGGACGGAAACCATAATGCTATCATAGAAAATAGCATTATAAAAGACTATTACGAACACAAGCTAAACGATTAATAAATGGAACAACAGGACCAGGTATCTATTGCTGACAAGCTAAAAGGAGAAGCTCTAACAAAAGACGTTCAGGATATTCCAAACCAAAGCACACTCTCTGCAGAAGCCGAAAATGAGGAGAACCTTATTAAAAACGGCAACACTAATCCGCAAAACTACAACGAGTTTATGCAGTTTAAGCGTTTCAAAATTCAGCAGAAAAATGAAAAATCAGAACGCAAGCTAAGAAAAAAGAATGCCAAACTGGCCTTTATCTTTTCATCGGCCTGGGCGGTGTTTATAGCCATAGTGATACTCCTTCACGGTTTTGGTCAGCAGTTTAAATTCTTCTCCCTTTCACAAACCGAATTCCTGTTTATAATAGGATCCCTAACCGCATCCATTTTTGCCTTTTACACCTTAGTGTTACGTTATTTGTTTTACCGCAGGGAAACATCTTCAGCTAATACAAAACCGGGAATGTCCGGCATGCCTTCAATGCCCACTAACCCTGCAAATAATACTATAGGGTAGTTTAGTAGGCAGTAATCAGTATACACTTTTCCATTACAACAAGAGTAAGCACATCACAGTGGCAAACGGCCTAAGATGCTGTGGCGTACAGAAAATTATAAACGAGGCGTAAAAAGCATCCGCTGTTTGAGGCGACAGCCGAGTTCGGATGGTTTAGCCGAGAGCCGTAATTTTTAGCCTAAGGCATCTAAGCCCGACTTTTTCGTTCTTTTGTGTCAGGGACAAAAGAACAAGTAAGATTGCCGCGCTTCATTGCATTACGCTCGCAATGACAAACTAAACCCAATACTCATTTACACCCTATCGTCATTACGAGGAGGAACGACGAAGTAATCTATCCTATTTATTGAATAAGATCCTTCCCCGTCAGGATGACAATAACACTCTGTCATTTTGAGCGTAACGAAGTGAAGTCGAAACACGAGGCTAAAAGCCGAACTGATGAAATAAATCTCTAACAACATCAAGCGGCCTAAGATGCTGTGGCGTACAGAAAATTATAAACGAGGCGTAAAAAGCATCCGCTGTTTGAGGCGATAGCCGAGTTCGGATGGTTTAGCCGAGAGCCATAATTTTTAGCCTAAGACATCAAAGCCCGACTTTTTCGTTCTTTTGTGTCACGGACAAAAGAACCGGTAAGATTGCCTCGTTCCATTACATTTCGCTCGCAATGACAACAGGAGTAAATACTTCATCGTGGCAACCAGAAACAAGCAACCCACAAACAAAATATTTCCCAAACTCAATACCATGCCCGAAGCCAAAGCTTCACCACGAAAAAAAACCATATACGGGGAGCACTTCCCTTCGCAGGCCCACAAGCTTTGCCTTTTGGGCGCTACCGATAAAGACCTCGCCACATTCTTCGGCGTATGCAAACGCACATTAACCAACTGGAAAAAACAGCACCCCGAATTTAACCTTGCCGTTCAAAATGGACAAAAAGCTGCCGATATGGAGGTAGCCGCATCACTCTATCAGGCAACGCTGGACAGGGTAATATCCATAAAACAGGCCATTAAATGCAAAGAGGTGTATTACGACCAAAACGGCAAGCGTGTAGAAAAGGAACGTGTAGAAATCGTAGAGGTGGAAAAACACATTCCGGCCGACTTCCGTAGTCAGCAGTTTTGGCTCAAAAACAGAAATCCGCAACAGTGGAGCGACAAACACGACGATGATGATGCCGAAAACGACAAAAGTATAACCCTAAACTTGGGCTCTGGCCTTAACCCTCATGAAACTACTGATTAAACAGGAACACGCCGTGTATTTCCTTAAAGACCCGGTAACCGAAGAGGTACTGTATGGCGGAGCGGCAGGCGGAGGGAAAAGTGCTCTTGGCTGCCTTTGGCTTATGGAAATGTGCCAAAACTACCCCGGTACTCGTTGGCTTATGGGGCGCAGCAAACTCAAAACACTTCGGGAAACTACCCTAAATACGTTTTTTGAACTGGCAGCACAACTACGGCTGGGAAACCAGTTTACCTATAAGTCGGCCGATCATATTATAGTATGGAAAAACGGCAGCGAGATAATACTAAAAGATCTTTTCCTATACCCATCCGATCCAAATTTTGATTCCCTCGGTTCACTCGAAATCACCGGAGCCTTTATTGACGAATGCAGCCAGATAGCTTATGCCGCATGGCAAATTGTAAAATCACGTATAAGGTATAAGCTTAACGAGTATAAACTGATCCCTAAAATGTTGGGCAGTTGCAATCCGGCAAAAAACTGGACTTACAAAGAATTTTACAAACCCGAACGGGACAACTCCCTCCCCCCTTACCGGCAGTTTGTACAATCACTCCCTACAGATAACCCCCACCTGCACCCCAGCTATTTAAAATCACTGCTTCGGTTAGACAAAAACAGTAGGGAAAGGCTCTACTTTGGCAACTGGGAGTATGACGACGACCCCGCCACCCTTATAGATCACGACAGTATAGCCGACTATTTTAACCCCATACACCTTAAACCCGAAGGCTCCAAATACCTCACTATAGATGTAGCCCGTAAAGGGAAAGACAAAACCGTTTTCAGGGTATGGCACGGCTGGGTATGTATAGCCCGCGAACACATTGAAAAATCAGGGCTTGACGTAGTAGTGGCTCAGGCAAAAAAACTACAGTCCAAGTACGGCATCTCCTCTTCTAATACCATTGCCGATGAGGATGGCGTGGGCGGCGGTGTGGTAGATTTTTTAAGATGTAAAGGTTTTGTAAACAACTCGGCACCGCTTGAAGTCCGCGAAAACAACATCTATGTAAAACCCAACTACGATAACCTTAAAAGCCAATGTTCTATTAAAATGGCAGGGATGGTTGTAAACCGACTGGCAGGCGAACTGTGTGATAACCACCACATACAACAAACGGTTACCGAGGAAATGGAACAGGTAAAACTAAAAGACATTGACCGCGATGGTAAGCAGGGTATTATCCCTAAAGAAAGGGTTAAGGAACTCATAGGCCGTTCCCCCGATGAGTGGGACAGTATAATGATGCGCTACTGGTTTGCCCTGCGAAAAGACTACAGGACTACCGTAAGGGTGGGATGATTTGTTAAACAAACACATCCCTGTAGCAAACGGCCTGAGGTGCTGTGGCGTATAGAAAATTATAAGCGAGGCGTAAATAAGCATCCGCTGTTTGAGGCGATAGCCGAGTTCGGATGGTTTAGCCGAGAGACATGATTTTTAGCCTAAGGCATCTAAGCCCGACTTTTTGGTTCTTTTGTGTCACGGACAAAAGAACAAGTATTAATTTATTGAGATTTCTCCACTCCACTTCGTTACGGTCGAAATGGAAAAAGATCCTTCCTCCGTCAGGATGACATACAAGCTAAGTTAGAAGAGCCAAAAACAAGCAACTAAAAACCGGAAACTAATAACCAATACCCATTACAATGAAAAACATAAGTATAAAACAGTACACAGCCCTGCAGGACACCCTTATGTATGATGCCGTACTGGAACACCTAAAACCTAAAAACATCTTTGCCGGCAGGAGCATGGATACTAACAAAATGCCTTATGCCAACGTAAAATACTGCATTAGGTTGCTCCCCAAAATAAACAGTTGGGAGGATATTTGCCAACTCTTCACTATTTGCTTTGATATTACCGAGACTGAGTTTTGGGCAAGCCCGATAGCCGAATATTTTCCGGCAAAAAAATACTTGGTAAGTGAATTTGAAAAAATCATAACTACCGAAAGTAAGGCACTCTCCTCCCAATCGACCGACGCTCACTTGTGGCATATGGCGGGTGCCGACAGGTTAAAACCTTACAGTGATACTCTACCCCTGCTTCAGTTAGGCAAACTCTTTGGTCAGTACCCTTTTGATTTAGGCAGGAAACCTTATGGTGAAATATTCAGCCTGCTGGTACAAACAAAAACACAAAACGAAGTGGAGCACGATTACCAAAAACTAAATAGTAAGTAGTGATTAATGATTACCTCCAATTATATTATTAATCCCTCCTGGCATTGTTGGGGAGGAATCTTCTTTCAACAATCCAGAATCAGAACGACTAAATAATGATTGTAAAATTAATTGTCTGTCTTCTTTATCAACACTAGACTCTTTTAATAACGAAAGGTAGAAAAAGGACAGGTGTTCTCTTTCTTCCGCATCCCTTGCCAAATGATAAGAACTAAACATAGCTTTAGTAACCGCTCTTATACCAAAAAATAAAAAAGAAATAAAAGTTATAAAGACTATCGACCATCTTATAGCTTTAGTTTTTTCACCATCAAAAATTGATTTTAGCATATCTTCTGGTGTATGCCACAACAATAAATATAGAGATATAGACCCAATGAGTACTAACGAAATTAATAAAAACATAAACTTACGTCCTTCTTTTTTTAAAATTGTTGCTCTTTGTTTCCAATATTGGGCTGGTGCCTGAAGTTTTAAAAGATCGTGATAGGTGTTTTCAAGTTCAGTTTTCTTTTCATTTGATATACTATAAAAAGATTCAAACTTTTCTTTTGTTTCAGAAAACCAATCATTAAATGAAGTTTCTTTACTATCTTTTAAATCATCAATTAGTTCAGTGTGCTTATTATAGTTATCATAAGTATTTTCATAATATTTATTTAAATTAATTTCGGAGTCATTAATCTTATCAAGAAATTCATTTCTAAGTTGAGTAAGACTACGCTTTTCACTTTTACTTCTTTTATAAATATCTGATTCATCTTTAATACTATATTCATATGCTAACAAAACACCAATAAAAGTATTCTTATTATTTGTAAAAGAAACACTTTGTATATTGTTAGTAAGAAAATGATATGCTCCATGAAATGCCTCCCTTCTCTTATTAAATATCTCTATTAAAAAAATTGTCTGTGAAATATGATAGGGAAAAGGTTTATCTCTTATGTAATTTATGGTATTATTAATACTCGATAAACGATTAATAATTCCAGACTCATTAATTTTATCGTCTTGTTCTATTAAACTATTTATACTATCTCTTATTGAAATAAAATAAGCTTTTGAATTTTGAAATACAGGAGGCAACGTTTGTTCATAACTTTCCCATCCTTTTATTTGAGTAGTGATATATTTATAAACATTATCTAAACCTGTAAATGTCTCATTGTAATCAACATATTCAAAATTAAAATTGCAATTAAATTCTTTGTAACTATTAGAATACTTAGACTCTGTTACAATCTTAATTAATTCTTTATCAGTCATTTTAAATATAGGTTAGGTGTTTCATCAAAGATAAAAATCAATTTAAAACTTTAGTAAAAAATTAATCAATTATATATAAAGATTGCCATGTCGTTCCTCCTCGCAATGACAAGCACGAGTAAACATACCACAGTAGCAAACGGCCTAAAGTGCTGTGGCGTATAGAAAATTATAAGCGAGGCGTTAATAAGCATCCGCTGTTTGGGGTGATAGCCGAGTTCGGATGGTTTAGCCGAGAGCCATAATTTTTAGCCTAAGGCACCGCAGCCTTGAACTTTTGGTTCTTTTGTTTCAAGACAAAAGAACCGGTAAATCAACATTCACTAAAAGAGATCCTTCCTCTGTCAGGATGACAAACTCAAGCAAACACACTACAAAGCAACCCACAACCCGCAACAAGAAACAAGAAACCCTAAACCCTAAACCCTAAAACAACATGGACATTGTACGTTTTCTTCAGCAAATAGCCGAAGACCAAAACCTTATTTACCATTACGGAAAAAAAGCCGCCCTTAACCTCCTGGAAGGTGAAGGCGAATCCAACACCACTTATTTCCTTCATGAAATTACCACACGTAAAAGCGAATACAACGACACGGGTACAAAAATTATAGCCGATAATTACTCTGGTAAATTCTTCCTTGTAAAACAGTCGGACTTAGACCAGCAGTATTTCGCAGAACGCGACCCTAACCAAACCGGAAAGTTTGCCAAAAACATAGAGCCTTTACTTTCGGTATTCCAAACACTGGGCAACAAAATTGCCTGCAGGGGCATTGCCGTACACCAGTGGGAAAACATAGATGTTACTGATGCACTCGATGCTAACATGGACGGACTACTATGCTCCTACTCCGTTAGAATCCCTGTAGGCTATGAGCAGTAGTACAGCCATTTTAAAGTCAGAGTTCAAACTCCTTAAAGAAGAACTCATTGCAAAATATGATGAACTGGGCATGCGCGCTACCGGAAACTGGGCTAACACCCTTAAAGTGGAAGCCGAAAACTACAGCGCACAAATTACAGGTGCCGCATACAGCGAAGCACTGGAAAACGGTTACAAACCCGGCAAACAGCCTCCCAGTGAGGCCATAGAGCAATGGATTATTGCAAAAGGAATTTCGGCTCAAATTGAAGGCAATATATCCATTAGCAGCCTTGCCTATCTAATTGCCCGAAAAATAGGCCGCGAAGGTTGGGACAGAACAAATTATGGCGGCACCGAACTGATAAGCAGCGTGATTACCCCACAACGCATACAGCTTATTATAGACAAAGTAAGCGAAAACGAACTCATACTTGTTACAAGTGATATTACTAATCTTCTAAACTCTTTTTATGATAGTATTTAAAACCCCTATTGACACCAGCCGCCTCAGGATGGCGTATAATAACGACGTACTTAGCTTTTACGACAACTTTCTGATAAAGCCAAAGTATTGTGACATAACACTGGGAGAAACACCCATAAGGCTTTTCCCTGCTCCCGACGGGACTTTTTTCCTAAACCTCAAGCCTTATGTTACATCGCTTATAAACACCCGTAATTTTGAAGACACGCTGAGTCCGTCAATTGGTGGTATAAACCCGTCTTCTTACGTAAAAGCCTTTAGTAATGGCACTTATCTGGAAAAAGAAATTCATTTTACCATTTACTTTCAAAACGATACCCAAACACAGGCAACCTATAACCTAACATGGCTGGCAGGGGTTAATCAGCATACTGATTATTACCGCCGCACGGTTACTGATTATTTTCCGCTTACCCCGTCAAAGCCCGATAGTACACAGCATTTTTACCTTAAATACTGGGAAGGCTATCCGTTTGATATTACCATGCATATGCCAAACACACAGTATTTTACCCTTCAAAACAACACCACTACCCTTTCTACCCAAATGCTTACACGCGGCAGGGTATCCAGGCTGATACTTAGCGACGGACGCACCGATGAAACACTGGAAAATGTACTTCCGCTTATTGAAGGTCATAACGAATTGAGGTTTAAGGCAAGTAGCACCAATAGCAATAACGATACTTTTATCACGCTCGAAAAAATTCCGTATAAAAAAGGAGCCTACCTAAAATGGCTAAACTCCTATGGCGGTTACAGTTACTGGCTTTTTGAAAATACCTATAGCATTGACCGAAGCACAAAATACATGGGCGAAATTGATAACGACTACAGCAATATAGACAACTCCTTTGGCCGAAGCATACAAATAGGTAAAGAGAGTATTGACTCTTATAAAATTACTGCCGAACTGCTTAGCGAAAACGAACGCCGCATTGTAGAAGGGATTCTGGAAAGTCCGAAAGTGTATCTGTTTACAGGGAAGCCCCTAAGCCAAAATAACAAAAACAACTGGGTAGAGGTTACGCTAAAAACAGGCAATGCCCGCGTTAAAAACCCAAAACAGCCGTTAACCAATTTTACGTTTGATATTGAGCTTCCGCAGCGTTATACAATAAGTTTGTAAAGTCGTAAAGAGAATAGTAATTATAAATGATGAATTTTAAATTTTGAATTAGCCCCTTTCTACGTCAGGATGACAAACACACGCTGTCATTTTGAGCGCAACGAAGTGGAGTCGAAACACGAGGCTAAAAAGCCGAACTGATGAAATAAATCTATAAACTTATATTATAGAGCCTAAAGCATCTAAGTCCGACTTTTTGGTTCTTTTAAATTTGTCATTAGGAGAAGAATTTCTTCATATGTTTGGTACGTAAAGAGTAAACATTTTAATGAATAATTCATAATTAAAAAGTATCTTGCCATAATTAAACCTTACCAAAACAATGAAAAAGCACATCTTACTTTCCCTATTTCTATTTACCATTCAATTAATACAGGCACAGGATTATACCATAGTAAAAACAGATGGTACCGTAGAAAACCCTTTGAGTAATGAGTGCCAGGTTACATTCCTTAAATTAAAGGCAGAATATAGAAAAATGCTGGAAAGCGAAAGCTCTAAAGAATATATTAAACTAACTGAAGAGTTTAACAGAAAAGCTAATAAAGATGAAGATATTGATTATCCGGGAGTCGAAGATCCTTATGATAACTGTATAATCTGGATAGATAAAAATCTTGAAAAAACGGAGTTTAAAAATGTAGAAGAAGCTCAGGAACTGGTTGAGAAGATAAAAAAAATCAACGAACAAAATGTAATGGAAAATTTCGAACTCTTCAAGTCTATAAGACAGGCTGTAAAAGACTGTGGAAACGAATTTTCCAAACGTTTTTATAACGAGCTGATTATTGAGTACGGCCCTGATTTTATTCTTTTATAAGCCTTGGAGCTTTATCCATAATCACGGGAGGAGGTGGCTGTGGTAGTTTATATTGAAGTATACCACTCTTAAAATCATGGTATTCCATAGGCTTTAAATCACAGTCCTTAAGGGCAATAATATCATACACTACCTGTTTTTGGTTATCGGTTTCGAGGTTTGGGATATAAAACGTAGTTTTTACACTGTCTGCCTCAGTATTAATATCCAGTTGGTAGTAACTCGCATCTGCTATATGTCCGTAATCAACTTTGGTATCAAAAACAGCTTCACTACGGTCTAACATTTCGTTTACTTTCTTTTTCCCTATAATACAGTAGTAGTATTTGTAGAGAAAAGTATCTTTTAAAAATTCGCCAGGATTAATCTCTTCACAATAAAAAAGAGTGTCCCCTTTTAGTTCAATCCCAAATCGGGGTTCGTTGGGATTTATACCGCTACCCACTGTGAGTACTAAACTTTCAGGCTGCGGCTGTTGCTTTACAGTACAGGATATAACCAAAAACGAAAGTAAAATATATCTCTTCATAAGGGTAAGGTCAAAAAGCTGTAAACCAAATATAATTAAAAATATACATCATCGTTACCGGAGATTTCTCCACTCCACTTCGTTACGGTCGAAATGGAAAAAGACCCTTCCTTCGTCAGGACGACAATCACACGCTGTCATTTTGAGCGTAACGAAGTGAAGTCGAAAAACCTAAGCCGACTTTTTGGTTCTTTTGTGTCACGGACAAAAGAAGGAAGGAGATGAGATTGCCGCGTCGTTCCTCCTCGCAATGACAACTCTAAAGCTGGCGCGAGCGTCCCGTGTCATAAAAAAATAAAGTAGATACTTCCTCAGTAAGTATAACAGTCTCCTGTCTATTCTCTATTATCTCCCATCTTAAAAAATATTTGACCATAACAAAACAACTTGTCTCTCTTACTTTACATTAACCGGCAGTTAATGGACTTAGACGCAGGCGAGGTTATTGCCCAAACCAAACAGGTAAACGACCTTAACAGCCTTGAAGACCGTCAGTCCAGCTTTACCAACAAGTTCAAACTGCCCAAAACCGCAAATAATGTAAGGGCACTGGACCACATGACCCTTACCGGAAATGCCTCAAACGTACCTTATCAAAAAAACCAGTGTACACTGTATAACGATATGGGCGAATGCTTTATAAATAACGGATATGCAGTAATAACCGACACTGGCGATTACTATGAAGCTGTAGTTTACGACGGTATAATAGATTTATTTAAGGCAATAGAAAATGCCTCACTGGCCGATCTCGACCTTACCGAAACAGAGCACTCCAAAACCCCCGAAGCTGTTGCAAACACATGGAGTCAGGATTTGCCCTACCGCTATATTCTCGCCGATTATAACGGACAAAATCCTATTAATGTTTCTAACCCTATTAAAATATATGTTGATTACCTCATACCCTGTCTTAATGTAGCTTGGCTTTGGGATAAAATATTTGAAAAGTACGGGTTTGAATATTCGGGATCCATATTTAATTCAGATGAGTTTAAAAACCTTTGGTTAACCTATCCTAAAGGGATGGAAAACAACGGTGAGGTGCTTTTTAAAAGTACACCCGAAAGTTGGCATTGGTTAAAACAGGGATGGCCTGAATGGAAAATATACTCTGCCGCTTTTTACGATCCCGAAATTAATGAGCTTGAAGAGACCTGGAGTGAAAACGACGATCCCGAACGTATTCGCTACCTTAAAGCTCCGCAATCAGGTATGTACAGGTTAAACATAAAAGGTAACCTCACTAATGTTAACACTCCGGTAGATTTGGTTATCTGTAAAAATGCCGACTTTCACGGTGAATTTCTTGCCTATGATAACATCGTAATCCCAGAGTTTTATATAGCTGCCCAAAATATACAGCCCAATACTAATTTCAGTACATCAAGAACATTCAGGCTTGAGGAAGGTGAAACCGTTTGTTTAGTATTTAGAAATACAAACAAAAAGTTTAGGTTTTGGGATACTCCTAAATTAGATGTCACTTTTACTAAGCTAAATGTGGCACAAACTAATTTTACCGATGCGCTTTCGGGCTTCACGCTAAAAGATTTCCTAAAGGAAATAATATACCGTTTCGGGCTGGTACTCTACAAAGACAAAAACGAAAACAAGTACGAATTCCTAACCCTTACAGAGCAGTTAACCTCTCCGCCAAGTACCAACTGGAGTGACAAATTTGCCCGAAAAATTAACGAAAGTTATATATACGGCAACTATGCAAAGCAAAACTGGTTTAGGTACAAATACAATGGTGAAGGTTCGGCTCACAACGACCACTACATAGGGGTTAGTAATGAGAATTTAAGTGAGACTAAAGACAGTATCAAATCAAAAATTTACAGTCCGGAACCTTACGAAAGTCCCATTGGCGGACTTACCAATATTTACAAATTTTGGGAAAAAGAAGCCGTAGAAGATCCCGAACCGGGCGAAGCAACCGTAACTTACAAATCGCTGGACAACAGGTTTTACCTCATGCGTTGTGAACCGGTTAATCTAACAACACAGGTATTAAGTACGGTTTTGCCACAGTCTGCCCAGTCTCCTAAATTTTACAGGGAAAACTTTAGTAAACTATCTTTTTTTGATATTATAAACACCTACTACACTCCGCTTAAAAGCATATTGGAAAAAGCCCTTATCGTTAATGCCGAAATGTACCTCAAGGATACCGATGTGGCTAATTTCGATTTTAAAAAACTGTATTACATAGAGGCTCTTTCGGGATATTTTCTGGTCAATAAAATAAACAATTACATACCGGGCAAGCTTACAAAATGCGAACTGGTAAGGGTAAATTATTCGCCACCACAAACCGGTTTTGTATTAGGGCCTATAGTGCGCACCCCGTCATTAACCATAAACAATGTGGTAAGGCTTACCCCTACTACTTATCAGGTAGGCTATATAACCAACTTCCCTACCAGATTTGATGTACTGCACCAGTATTCGCCCGATGGTACTAACTGGAAAACAGGCCGGGTTACCCTTTTATCGGGACAGCCTAGTATTTTAACTACCAGTGTAAACGCTACCCATTTCAGGCTACTGTACAACAGTACCAAAACCTACTCCAATACTTTTATACTTGACTAACATAAAACGATGGCAAAAGACAAAAAAATACTGGCCTCACTGGATATTGATACCAAGAGCCTTGTAAAAAGTGCTGCACAAATGGCCGAAGAGATAGAAAGGCTAAAAAACCAGCAGGATAAGCTTATCAAAAAAGGGAAAGAATCTTCGGTTCAGTTTGTAAAAAACTCGGTCGAACTCACTAAGCTTAGGCAAGCCTATAGGGAACAAACCAAAACACTGGCTGCATACACTAATGAGGAAGGTAAAATTCTTTCACAAAAAAGAGCCATAAAGCAGGCTGTTAATGAAACCAATAAAAGTGAAAACGATTATCTGGAAAACAATAAGAACCTCATTTCCATAAAAAAACAACTTAACAGTGCCGATGAGAACTATCAAAAAAATCTGGATAAAATAAACCGTAAGCTACAGGATAACAAAATGTGGCTGGAAGAAAACGGTAGCGAAAATGCCAAACTTATTGTAACCTTTAACGACTTTAAAAATCAGGTTAGCGAAAGCTATAATTCTATAAATATTTTTAACGGAGGCATCGGCGGACTAATATCGCGCTCACAGGAAATGGGAGGTGCCGGTGCATTGCTAAAAAGTGCCTTTTCGGGTATGACCTCAGGTATTGTAGGGATGACAAAAGCCGCATGGCAGTTTGTAAAAAACCCTTTTGGATTAATACTTGCTGCTGTAGCAATTGCTGCATCGGCAGTTGTAGATATATTTAAAACCTTCCAGCCAATTGTAGAAACGGTCGAAAAAGTTACTGCGGCGGCAGGTGCAGCTTTTGAGTCCATTAAAAACTCAATACTCGATTTTATTAATGTATTATCGGGAGCAAAATCAATAGGCAGTTGGTTTTCAGATATGGGAGAAAACATGGCCGAAGCTGCCGCAGAAGCCTACAAACTTAAAGGGGCACAACAGGAACTTGCCAAGCAAATGGAACTGCAGGAAATAAAAAATGCCGAGGCACAAAAAAGCATTGAGGCATACACCCGTGCCTCTGAAGATCAAACCAAAACCGAAGAGGAAAGATTAGCAGCTCTTAAAAAGGCTAACGAACTTGAACAGCAAAACCTTAATGAGCGTAAAGACCATGCAGAAGAAGCTTACAGAATTGCTGCCGAAGCCCTCGCTAACGGTGCCAACCTTAATGATAAAGAAAAAAAACTGCTAAAGGAACAGGGCTATGAGTATGCACAAAAACTGCAAAAAACAAAAAGTCTTAGTGATGAGGAGATAAAAGCGCTTAAAGATGCCCAACTAAAACGTATTGAAATACAGCAGGAAGATGCCGACCTTACCGTAAAACACCACGACAATATTAATGCCCTTACAGATAAGTTTACAGACGAACAGGAAGAAAAACTAAACAAACGAAAAGACCAGTGGAATGAATATGTAGACCACATGCTCCAAAAACAAAAAGAGCTTTTAGACCTGTATGTAGCCCAAAACAATGGTGTGGCAAAAACATTAAATGAGCAACTTGACTATCAGAAAGAGTACATGACAAAATCCATAGCCCTGCTGAAAGAAGAGCTGAAACAGAAAAAAATAAGCAGGCTACAGTATGATGCTGAAATGGAAAATATAACGCGTGAATATAATGCAAAAATATTTCAGGCTACCGTAAATTTTGCCAATGCCGAACTGGAACTGTGGAAACAGCAAAACCAAAGCAAACTAAATAACAGTAAAGAGTTTACAGATGAAATGTACTTTGAGGAGGAAGAAAGATTAAAAAAATTAAGGGATTTACAGTTAAAAACGTTAGGAGAAGACACTAAAAAAAATGCAGCAGCAATAGCCGAAAAAATAGCTACTAACCAGGAGCTAACCTATGCAGAGACCGAACTATATACCCAGTATTTAAAGATAGAAGAGGATTATAATAATGCTAAACAAGCTGTCGCAAAGGCTGCTGAGGATTCTGAAAAACAGACTGAAGAGAATCGTAAAGCACAGGCAGTGCAAAAAATACGTGAGGAAGCCGATGCAGAGCAACTAAAGTTTGAGTTAGAAATGGCAACTGCCGAAACCCAATATCAGGAAAAAGTTATAGCTGAAAAGGCGCACTTTGCTGCCGAAAAAGCTGAACTTGACGAACGAAAAGCACAGGGGTTAATTGATGATAAACAGTATAACACACTTCTTGAGGCGCAAAAGGAAGAGTCTGCCAAAAATCAAAAAGATATTGAACAAGAAAATACCAACTTTAAACTGGGCCTTGCCTCAAGCACCTTTGGTAACCTTAGTACTATATTAGGTAAAGAGAGTAAGGCCGGCAAGGCTATGGCTATTGCACAGGCTACTATTGATACCTATCAGTCGGCAGTTGCGGCATACAGCTCAATGGCAAAAATTCCTATTGTTGGTCCCGCTTTAGGTGCGGCTGCGGCAGGTGCTGCTGTGGCGGCAGGTTTGGCAAACGTAAAAAAAATTAAGTCGACCAAAACCCCAAAGGCTGAAAAAGGAGCGCTGTTTAGTATTGGCGGGCAAAGGCACAGTGCCGGGGGTACTATGTTTACCGGCGAAGACGGCACCCGCTTTGAAGCCGAAAAGGGCGAACTTATAGGCGTAATGAACCGCAATGCTGCTCGTCACTTTATGGCATTTAACAATGCATTCCCAGCGGGCGGCGGCAGTACAACGGGCAATTATTTTGAGAGTGGCGGTATAGTATCGCGTGATATAGCCCCCTCACAAATAAACATGCAGGAACTGGCTAACCTAACTGCCGAAGCCGTTAAAAGCATACCACCTCCTGTTGTAGCTGTAGAAGATATTATTACACAGGGTAACAGCTATGTACAGGTAAGAGAAGGAGCTAACTTTTAAGTAAAAAACAATAAAGCCTTTAGCAAATGCTAAAGGCTTTATTTATAAGTCTATGTTGTAAAACACTTAGTTTTGTGCCATTCTTTCTTCAATAGTATCTAAGCCACACTTAATAATCCCTCTAACTCTCTCCCCTTCTTGAGGTGTAAAATCACTACCCCATTGAGATTTTTCTTTCCCAAAAATAACTGTAGTTATACGGTGTTCACTAAACAGCTTTTTATCACTTTCTTTCGCTAACTCTAAATGAGTATGCTTTTTTCCATCCTTTTCACTATATACCAATGGTTTTTGCGGAAGTTCTATTTTTTCACCGTTATCAAAAATAATTGTAAGTCCAAAATCGGCCGGGCTATCCATTTCAAATGATAAACCAACAGCTAGTTCCTGTTGAGTAATGAATCCTGTGTCTAGTCGAACCGTTATGTTATAAAAACCAGCCCATTTGTTAATGCCCTTTTTACCATCGTCAACACCTCTATCAAAATAATCACAATAAAAATCGTTTGGAACATCCAGCCCGCCTTCTACCTCAAAATAATAGTGTTCAGGATAATTTTCCAGTAGGTCGTGATAAATAATTTCTCCGTCTTCTGCTTCAAGTGTTAGTTTATTATTATACTTAGGGTGTGTTGATACTACTTTAAAAACCCTGTTTTCCAGAGATTTTGGGTCAGATGTTTCAAATCCTATTTCATGATAGGAATGGCGATGATATTTATCTTTATAAAAATTATGATAGCCTTTTTGTGTTTTTATTTCCTCATCAGTAAGCGGTCTTATTGTAACGGTTTTACCCACTAAAAGCTCCGGGCGTTTAAAAGGAAAAATTTCTGGCTTTTTTTCTTCCTGTGCTATTGCAAGCACACTAAATAGTAAAACTAATGCTAATGTAAACTGTTTCATTATTGATGTGGTTTGTTGTATGATTTTTTTCAAATATAGAGAAAATTTTCTAAGTTTGTAAAAACTTTTTACTACCTTTTTTTCAATATTTGACTACATTTTTAACTCATGTTAAATGAGATACTTAGCGGTTGGAAAAACTTTATCCAAAAAAGCAAAGTAACCGAAAACACTGCCCGCAAGCGTGCTGCCATGTGTGCCTTATGCCCGCATGCCACAAAGGGAAAACTACTTGTTTTTATAAAAGACAACCTTAAGGAAATACAGGGAACTTACTGTAATATATGTAAGTGTCCGCTCTCTGCAAAAGTGCGCTCTAATGATATTTGTCCTGAAAATAAATGGTAAATGACCCGCTATGAAACACTTATAAGCCTACAGGAAAATTTTATGCAACTTGTAGCAAAAAACATTATCCCGGTGCATGTACTGGACTGGAAAGTATACTATGAAGCCTACCTGAAGGAAACCGAATACCATAAAAAATACTTTAAAAAAGTACGTAAAACCCATATGATACAACAGGTTGCCGAAAACTATAACATTACCGAACGTACCATGTTTAACGTAGTTGCTTTTATGGAGGGATAAAAAAAGAGGCTTTATGTAAGCCTCTTTTTTTAGTTTTTTACTTCGGTTAAGCCAAATTCCCTTTGATTAATATAGTCTTCAATGGCGATAGTTATATTACCATTTTCATCTTTTTCTCGATATACCTGAACTGTAAATTTAGAGGAATCATAAACTTGGCTTTCAGTTTCTACACTCTCATAAGTAATCCTGTAATTAAACCATGAATTTTCGCTTTGCTCCTTGTCATAAGTCCAGGGATTTGTTATAAGCCTGCCGCTAAAACTGTTTTTTATGTCCGCTCCATCTTTCTCGGTAAAGGTATAATCAATATAACCACCTGTTCTTTTTGCTTCGAGTGTGCAATCGCAAACAGCTACAGCTTTAAAAGCATAGGTTTTACCTTCTTCAAGTATTTTAGGAAAAGTAAGTTTTTCTCCATCATCTTTATAAAAACCATTTTCTCTTATTTTACCTTCAATAAACTCCCATAATGATTTATTGATATCGAACTCAACTACTTTAGAAATATTAACCTGACTTTTCCATCCTCCAAAATGTCCGTAACGCTTTCCATAAGTGCGAATACCTTTCACTTTCATATATATTCCCCTGTTAAACGAACTTTTAATGCCTAATCCCATTTTGCCTTCAACAACCACATTTTGTTTAACATCTTCATCAAAAAAAGCCCAGCCTTCTCCCTTATACTCTCTGTCTTTAATCCATACAAATGTATATCCTTCAAACGGACCTGAATAATAGCCTTCTTCTTCAAAGTATTCCAGTCGTTGTTCGTCTTCCTTTAGTTCTGTTTTATATACCTGATATTTTTTTAAATAATCTTCTAATAAATGATTATTATAAACCTCAATAATCTCGTCGACCTCTATAGTATATTTAGTAAAGTAACTTTCAAAAAAAGAGCGTTGCTCTATTAATTTCCCTTTTAGCCTAACAAAAGATGTATTTACAAAACCATCTGGAAGCTTATTATTTTTAAGGTCTACTATTATTGGTACCTGTACCAGACTATCCTTTAATGGAAAAAAAAGATTTTCCCTGCCATTTATTTTATAAAACCCTTCTACCTCAACAACACCTTGTTTCTCTTTATTTACCCTGTCCTGCTGATAATTATAAAAAGTATAATTGGTATCTATTACTTTCAATTCAGATATATTAAACTGACTATCATATTCCCCTGACAAACCATAACTACGACCGGTAATTTTAAATCCGCTGCCTTTTACATACACCCCGTTTGCAGTAAACTTATCAGGGTACACTTCGCTATGTTTACGGGAAGCTCTCCCTTCAAAACAAATACCTAAAGTATCTATAACTTCTCCATCTTTCAGTTCTACAAAATAAAGTTCCCCATAGCGTTCATTGTAAAAGCCTTCACCCTCAAAATATTCAATTCTTTCTTCACCTTCATTCAGGGCTTCCTTTTTTTCATCGGCATGTTTTTTTAAAAACTTTTCCATGAGCATTGTGGTGTCAATTAGCATAACCTCATCAACCACTATTCGGTTTTTTATATAATAGCAATCATAATTATATTTTGCTCTCAATATTTTTCCTTTAATCCTAACCCAAGCTGTATTAACAAACCCATTGGGTATTTTATATCTTTCAATTTCCAGATTAATAGGTCCATTAACGGTATTATTCACTACCGGAAACAATGCATGGCCTCCTCCGCCAAGAGATATTTTATAAAAGCCTTCAATTACAATTTCTCTCTCTTCCTCCTGCCCGTAAAAACAAACAGAAACCAGTAGCAGTAATAACGTAAGGTACTTTTTCATGGGGCTTAGTTTTTAATTAAAAGTTCGGTGTTTTCTATCCATACTGCCAGATACGGACTCTCACTATCCCTGCGTTTTAGCAGTACCATAAATGGTTTGTTTACAAACATTTTTTTAGGTACAATTTTCTCCTCAGTCATTTCTTCAGTAATAGCCTCAACTAAAGCTTCACTCTCTACAACAGCGCCTTCTTCATCCAACTGAAAGGAAATACGCTGATAAGCCTCTTTAACTCTATATTCCTCGGGTTGTCCTTTAAGGGTGAACCTGTTATTGGTAAGATCAGGGCAGTTAGATTTTAGGTTAAAATATATTTTAGGTATAACCAAACGGTCTTCTTCACTAAACGTATATCTCCAGGCCTCACTAAGAGTTGGTTTAAACATTTCTCTTGTTTTAATGGTTTCAATTACCTGTTCTATACCCTGCTGTAATGATTGTGGTTTTTGGTTAGGCATCCATAACAAAATCTCATGGCTTTTATCTTTAGGATTGAGCCTTACCATAAAGTCGTTATCGCTATTGTAGTCAAGTACATTTACACGATTCTCATCATGACCTCCCCACGCATAAAAGGCCTCTACATTTTCATTATTAAACAAAAACGGTTCTCTATACACCTCCATACGTTCACTAAACGGAAGTTGCTTTGTAAAACGGGCAGCAGCCTTTATCTCAAAAGTATTAACAATTATCTGTACGGCGGTTTGATATTCGTTTTCGGTAAGGCAGCCTTTGTAATCTTTATAACTGTTTAGTTTTTCCAGTTCGGGGTAATTACTAGCTACAACAATAGGTTTATCAAATGTTTTTGTTATTTGCTCCCATGCCATTAATAGAGTTGGACAGTAAATGGCATTTTTATTCTTACTTAAAGAGCCTGACGGAGTAATAAAAAAAGTAGTGTTTTTAAAGAAGCTGAGATTAACCGCTTCACCAAAGCTTTTTTCACGACTGTGACCTTCAATAAAATCAGCAATTGGATCACCATTAAGGTTTAAATCGACAACCTCAATAGAGTGTAACGGATTTTGGGTTTCCTTTTTGCACGATAAAAGTAATAAAGTCAAAAACAGAAAAACAAAGCGGGTAAGGTTCATGTTTTGTGTTGTTTTGGTTGCTACCAAATATAACGCAAAATGTTAAAATTTTATTACCGCTTATAAAAAGGCTTTGAGTATAAGGCTATATTCTTATGTGATTTTTATAATAGTATATTACTTTTTCTTTTTCTTCTTCTTTTTTTCAATAATTATATCCTCTGCGTTTTCCTCCTCTTCATTATAAACTAATTCAGTAATACCTGCATCATGCATAATACGAGTATCATACCCACGCGCAATAAGTTTTTGATGTTGCTTTATATAATCATTTCTTTTCGGTGTGAAGTTTTCCATTTTATCAGAACTGAAAAATTGCCCAAAAACGGCAAATATGCCCGATATAATTATAAAGCCAAACCATATAGCTAAAATCAACACGCTAATTTCTAAAGCATACGAAAAAATGTATTTTATATCTCCCATAATTAAATTTCTTTTTTCTCAATTACAGGTTCATACCCCTTACTTTTTGCCCATGCTAAATACTCCTCATAATTATCTTTCTTTAGCTTTTTCATTCTTTTATTGTAATTAGGCAAAAGGCGTTCAATAAAATTATAGAGTACGTTTTGCAGAGGAATCCCAATATACCTTATAAAGCAGGCAGCAATAACAATAATGGCTACCCATCTCATTACTATCATAACGATATAATTACTAAAAATAGAACTATCCAATACAGCCTCATTCTCTATTGAGGTAAAAAAAAATAAAATCATTAGGTGTGTTTGTTGATTATCCAAATATAACAATTAACTTTTATCACTGTCATCAAAAATGCCAAGTATAACATCAAGCAACCATTGGGTTTTACCCGGGTCCTGTATCGCCTTATAGGTTTGTTGTTGTAGGGAAATATAATCTACCGTTCCGTTTTCTATAGTAACCAAAAACGGAAAACTCCCATTAAGGCTGTTAATCTCATATAACATAGCAGAAATGTTTGCTCGCTTATAATTAAGTGATATTGGCTTTCGTTTCTCTACCCATACAACCTCAACCTCCTTAGGCAGTATTGGCAATACATGGGTTTCAATAAAAGCTTTGGTTACAAGCCTGTCGTTATAGCAAAAAAACTTTTTGCCTTCGTTTTGGGCAATAAACTTTTTGTATGACTTCTGTCTTGTATAATAACGTAGTAATATAAAAACCAAAAGGATTGATACAGAAATCAATAAAACATCCGTAAAAAAAGGCATAAACTAAGGTGTGTATAAGTAAAAAACTATTCCTTATCAATAAATTTTATACCAATATTATTAGGATAGAATAAAGGCATAAGTATAAATCCTAAAAATATAACTACTAAAATTATATTAAACCAGTTTACATAACTGTATGGTTGGATAAAATTTGGTAAGGTATCTGAACAAAGAATCAAAGTAAAAAAGGCCCACCAATAGAACCTAAAGCGGTTAATGATTTTCATTATTAGATAAGTTGTGGTTTGTAAGTCTCCAAATATAAAAACATTTTACTGAAAAAACCGCTTCAGTAAAACACTAAAAACCCGCCGTATCTTTGTACTGTGAAAATGAGATAACAAATACTTCTTATTATTTAAAGATTCCCCCGCTAACTGAATCAGCTTCCATGTTAAATCTCACAATTTTTCAATCTTTGATAATCTCTCATGTTGACCGCAGGGAGACATCTCTTAATTTAAAATCCAAAATTCAGAATTTATAATAATTGAAGATTCCCACGTCGTCACTCTTCGCAATGATGCAACCCTGAAACAATAACACACAACAGTGAAACATCCAAGTGAAGATTCGGCATTAGGTTCTGTGCCGTAAAGAAAATTACAAATAAGGCGTAAAAGCATCTGCTGTTTGAGGCGATAGCCGAGTTCAGATGGTTTAGCCGAAAAGAAGTAATTTTTAGCCTAAGGAACCACAGCCTTGAACTTTTGGTTCTTTTGTTTCAAGACAAAAGAATATCCTCTCTTTACTATTATCTCACTTCTCAATACTTAATACTTAATTCTCAACATTATGAAATGACAGGAAACATTTACATCTCCGGCCAGATAGGCTCATTTGACGGAACCCCCGGAATAGAGCTTATAGACGTTGTAAGCCAGGTGAAAAAACAACCCAAAGCCACTGCTTTTAACGTACACATCAATTCGGAGGGCGGACTCGTAGATGTGGGTTTCGACATCTACCACTACCTCAAATCGCTGGGCAAACCCATAACCACCATAGGCAGCGGTATAGTAGCCAGTATAGCCACCGTGATATTCATGGCAGGCAGTAAAAGGCTCATTCGTGAAAACACCCCTTTCATGATTCACCTGCCCTGGGGCGGCTCCATGGGAACGGCAGACGAACTCTCAAAATTTGCCACACAGTTAAAAAGCATCGAGAAAAAACTCGTTGGTTTTTACAAAAACACCCTAAACATACAAGAGCAGGCCATACTCCCACTCCTTAAAAACGAAACATGGCTTACCGCTACACAGTTAACTGATTTAGGCTTTACCACCTCGCAGCAGGTAGCAATAGCTGCAAAAGCATATTTAAAACCCAATACTATGACCAAATTTACCGAAAAAGACAGGCACTGGATGGAAAGCCTGTTTACAAAAGTGCTGGCTAAATTTAAGCACAGCAACATGTTTAACAAAGTGGTACAGGATGCCACCGGAACCGAAATTGATTTTACCGATCTGGAAGACGACGCCGTAATCGAAATCGGACAAATGGCAACTGTAGACGGCCTTCCGGCAGATGGCGAGTTTACAATGCCCGACGGTTTTACCTACATTTTTACAGAAGGTGAACTAACCGAAATTATTGAACCCGAAGAAGATGCCCCAGCTGAAGAAGCCGCTGCACTAAGGGCAGAAAACAAAAGGCTTAAAAAACAGCTTAACGTTATTAAAGGTGAGGTAATGGCGCTTAAAAGGCAGGTTACCAGTAACTATAGCCTTGACGGAAAAAGGGCAGCTTACAAAAGACCTGCCGAAAACGACAAATTAGCCGGAATGAAAGAATACTTGAGATCTAAAAAAGCACGATAATGGCATTAGTAAATGCAGACAACCTTACACTAAACCCTCGTGAGGCCGAAACGGTAAGCGGGGTGATTTTCAGCAGAGTCTATAACGATTCAGATCTGCAGGAATTCCACGATATTGAAACCGGAATCGACGTAAGTACACAAATTGCCTTTGCCGGACGATTAGGACTACTGGGTAAAAAAGCCGTAGGATGTACGCCAAACGAGGCAGGTGGCTTTGAATTAACCGAGAAATACTGGACTCCGGTACTGGAAGATTTCCGCCTTTCTCACTGTCAGGCAGATATGCCGGCCCTTTTAAAGCTGTTCAAAAAGTCAAAACGTATTAACCCTGATTTCTTTGATGCTGTAGGTACCGAAGAGTTTGGCGTAATCATATCGGCAGTAGAGAGTGCCATGCTAGAAAACATGCACCGCAAAATATGGTTTAACGACACCACTGCCGAAACTGTAGATAATAACGGTGTGTTTACTAACGGAACCGACCTTGATTACTTTAACTCGTTTGACGGACTGTTTAAACAAATTTTTGCCGAAGTACCTACCACAGCGGCAAACTATGTAAGCATCGATAAAAACGCAGGTGTTGACTATGCTTCTCAGGCTCTTGCCGAAGATGCAGCTTTAGACATCTTTGAAAAAATGGTAACCGCCGCTGATGAGCGCCTTGTATCTGCAGATGATGCTTACATCCTAGCATCACGCTCCCTTGCCGATAACTACCGTGCAACACTAAGGAAAAAGAACTTAGGTTCAGGCTTTCTTGAAGTGGTGGAAGAAGGTCGCCCGCGCCTGTTCTTCGACGGCATCGAGGTAAAAGTACGTTACGACTGGGACAGGTACATTAAAACCTACCAGGACAACGGAACCATCCACAACCTTCCGCACAGGGCTGTATTCACCACAAAATCAAATATACCTGTTGGTACACTAAGTGACGAAGACCTTTCTAAACTGGATGTGTTTTACGACAAAACCCTTAAAACAAACATTATGGATGCTGCCTATACTATAGATGCCAAGCACCTTGAAAGCTACATGACGGTAGCGGCTTACTAAGCTCCGTTATTATTAATTTCAGGTTTCAGGTTATACTAAAATTAAAAATACATTCACTTCCCAAACCTTACTAGGAAGCTCATTCTAATTTGAAACGTTAAACCTGAAACAACTAATTTTAAAAAGCCTTTGCCCTCACCACGCCCGCCCGGCATATTCCTTACTACACCGTGTGACTGCGCATTGCCTTTTATTTCTCTTTAGAGAAAATCTCTTCTCTATCATCTTACATCTGTAATAATTCAATCTTTAAATCTTAAAACAAAAAACATATGCCAATAGATTGCACAGGAAACCTAACAGCCGATATTGTATTTGATTGCGCTAATGCACCCGTAGCAGGTATCGAACAAAACGTGGTACTTATCAATAAAGAAGATATTGATTATGCCAACACAACAACAAGTACAGACAACAGGGTAATAATTACCAACCTTCAGTTAAAAGAAGGCAAAACAGGTTATCTGTTAAGCGGGGTAAAACAATCCAACGGAAAAGCGTGGGAACTTGTTAAAAAAGAAAACGCACCCGACAAGTTTAAACACACTTTTAGCGGCGTAATTTTTAATGCCAGTGCTGCAAACAAACAACAGGCAGACCAGCTAGCTATGGGAGCCAAATATGTAGTGGTTGTAGAGCAGGTATGGAAAGGCACCGATAGTAGTGATGCCTTCGAGGTGCTTGGATTAACATCGGGTCTTGAACTGTCTACCATGACAAACAATTCTAAAGAGAACGATAACATGATTATGTTTGAATTAGCCTCTGTAGATGGCTACGAAGAAGTAACCATGCCACAAACACTTCTTGATGTTGATTATACTGCTACTAAAACAGCATTTAATAACAAGTTCGCTCAGGCAGCAGGATAATGAATTTTACCCAAATGGATATCAGCACCATCGCCCGTTCAGTAACGGGTGATGGTGTGCGGTATCTCCGCCTTTTTCTGGAAGAGTATACCTCAATATTTAACGAAAGGGTAAACCCCTCCTGCCCTAAATGTTTAACCGCTTACTTAGAGAAGTACAAAAACCATTTTAAAAGCATGGAAAACACCACACTATACAGGCTGCATGCCAAATATGAAAACATTCCGCTGGAGTTTGGATCTCCCATACTGGTAAACAATGCCAATATCACTACAGAATATGCCAAAAAACTGTTACGGCATAAAAACGGCGAACGCTATTTTGCCCATATCCCACAGCAGTTAAGCGAAAAATCGGTAGTAAAGCTAAAACCAAAGCGCAAACCAAGAAAAAACAACAACCAAAATAAAGCATAATGAGAACCCTGTTAATAGACGTATGGAAAAGGCTCACCCCGTGGAGTAAATCGGCCGACGTATACGCCAACGATACTGATAATGCCTATCCTGAACGCATGGACAGGCTCATAAACAACAGTGTAACGGCAAAATCGGCAGCAGCCATCATGGTACAATATCTTATAGGTAAAGGCTACGGGGAGCAAAACGACACCATTATTGTAAACAAAAGCAAAAACACTAAACTAATTGATTTTGCCTGCGATGTAGCCGAAGCACTGGTAAAACAACGTGGGGTGTATATCCATATTAACTGGAACGCCCTGTATCAAATTGCCAATTTCAGCATTATTCCTTATGAATGGTGCAGGCTGGGCAAAGCAGATAGTAACGATTATCACGGTAAAATTGCCGTTTGTAAAGAATGGCTTAAGCCTAAAAAAACCGACATTCAGCTTATAGATGTATACAACCCTGATAAAAGGGTCATTGATGCTCAGGTTGAAAAAGCCGGAGGATGGGACAAATACAAAGGTCAGGTACTTTACATCAGTATGGATACAGGGCTTATTTATCCTCTTTCCCGTATTGACAGTGTAGCTAACGATTGTGATAGCGAGGCACAGGCATCGGTATACAAAAACAGGCTGCTGCGTAAAGGCTTTTTTGGGAACACGCTCGTAGTTACACGTCCGCTTATCGGCGAGGGGCTCGAACCCGGCAGCAAAGCACTTATAGAGGCCGAAAGCGAAAGGGAAAAGTTCCAACAGGCCATAAAAGACAGTCTGGGTGCCGAAAGTACGGGTGGGGTTTTATGCCTTGAAATGGATTTTGCCGGAGAAAAACTGGACGATGCAATACTGATAAAACAAATTGAAAGCAAAATAGACGACAAACTCTTTAATTATACCGAAACCAGTGTGCGCGAAAATATATTGGTTGCCTTTAACAACCTCCCTGCCGGACTTATAAAAACCAACGAAACTTCGTTGTTTGGCAACTCAGGCGAAGCCATAAGGGAAATGAAACGTACCTACTGGGAAAACACCACAAAAGAGCGTAATCTGCTAACTGCTATAATTAACCAACTGCTACAAAAATCGCAGGACTATCCAAGCCTTAAAGTTGAACCTCAAAAACTGATAGATGATGCAGCTCTTAATAACCCGAAGTGATATAGCCCAATACAGGCAGATATCCAAAACGCCCAATACCGATAAACTGAATGAAATGATACTGGATGCCCAAATTCAGGATATGGCACCGCTTTTAGGCGAAAAACTCTACAACAGGATAATTTCTGCCCCTCAGGATTATACCGAATTAATGGATGGTGGCACTTACGAACACAAAGGTGAAACCTATACCAATTACGGACTTAAAATGGTGCTCTCCTATTTTGCTTATGCAAGGCATATAATGTTCTCTTCCATTACAGATACACCTTACTCAGTAGTAGAAAAACTTAACGACAGCAGCCGTACGGCAGATGCATCGGCAAAAAAAGCCATATATACCCTTAATAGGGACAATGCCTTTAAAATTTGGGAAAATGTAAAAAACTACCTGATACGTACCTCTCATCCCGATTTTAACTGTAAAGGCAGCAGTACACCTCAACGACTACGATTTACTAAAATTGGATAACCATGATCATAATAAACAGCGTAAGCAACACCCTGTTTTCTTTTAACGGGATAGAATATTTCAGGAACTACATATCGGTTGTTCGCGGTGAAAGGATAGAAATCTTTAACTGCTATGAGCGCGACGATGTTATGCTCCCTTTAACCCATTATAGTGAGGTTAGCCTTAACGGAATAACTTACAGCAATGCTTCAGATTTACAGTCGGTACTACAAACCGTAATCTATTCCAGAGCTACACTGGGCAGTGACGAAGTAGAAGTTGTAGAGCAAAATAATGTGGGCAAGATAATTTACCTTGACTATGTTAGCGGCAGTGATTTACTAACTCAGGTATTAGGAGATATTAATTCACAAACCACACTTATTTCTGCTACAGATAACCCGGTATACTTTACGGCATATAAATCGGCCACCACAGCTTCTGTTGCTCAAAAACTGCGTTTTCAGTTTATGGGCGGAAAAGGAACATGGGGAGCTGGCGGAAGTGCTGTACTTCCATCACATCTTTATCAGTTACCACCCGAATCGTTACTTCCGGAAGATATTACTGCAAACAATAAATCTAATGTGATTTCTTTAGGACAGATTACAAACGAAACTGAATTCCTAACCAAGGTAAATAGTACATTAAGAGATCTTACCGATACATCAAAGTTACATTACTTCAGTTATTCGCTTGATAGTATTTTATATATAAAACGTTTTACAGGGCAGCCCGGTGAATATGACGGTGCACAAACAATACTTACTGAAACGGACTTTAATGATGCTACTAATAGTAATGTACAACCCGGATTATACTTACCTACACTTAAGGACATTACTGCTATTGACTCATTCACAGATACCCCTATTACTATAACCGACAATAATACGGGAGATAATATTACTTTTTCAGGCAGTTCGGTAAAACATACTTCGGTAGACGGTAGTAAAACAACCTTGGACTATCAGCCAAATAGCGAAGATGTAACCTACAGTATCCCCGCTAAAAGTACAGACGATGTATTTGCAATGCAAAGTGATGTTAACGGTATTACTATTGTTACAAATCAATCGGCTAGCGAACTATACCTAAAAAATGTAGACGGAACCATATTAGCGACAATAAATCTGGGATTTCTTAATAATGAAGGAACTACTTTTTTTTATAACGAAACCAGTGAAAAACTGGAGTTAAAAAACGACGATGGTGAAGTACTTAGTGAAGTTCCTGTAAGTGCTTTTGTGGCTAACCTTATGCAATCGGTTAACTTTAACGGAGCCACACCACAAACACTTGAATTTAAAGATGCCGAAGGTAATGTGGTGGATTCGGTTACATTTACTGTCTCAAATATCCAGGGACTGCAAAACGCCCTTGATGGTAAAATAAATATTACTCATCCCTCAAACAACATAACTTCTGTTAATCTGACTGACTGGCAAAAAGCTTTTACAGATTATATTTCAAGACGAGAAAGTTCCCCAGTAACTACGGAGGTGTTTAACGGAGATATGAACACCATGAACAAGGGTACG
The DNA here is from genome assembly GCF_046000485.1 of Flavobacterium rhizophilum. Lineage (NCBI taxonomy): Bacteria > Pseudomonadati > Bacteroidota > Flavobacteriia > Flavobacteriales > Flavobacteriaceae > Flavobacterium > Flavobacterium rhizophilum. The sequence goes on along the minus strand of NZ_JBELQB010000003.1, from coordinate 310,232 downwards.
TATATGACTACTATGTCAACCACAGCCACGAATAAGCCGTTTTTAGATGTTGGCGGTTTGATTTCTGTGGGGTCTGCAACATTAGGCTTTCAAATATTAGGGTCAAGAACTGGTAATGAATTATGGTTCAGACCTTATACTAGCACTTATGGTTCATGGTATAGGTTATGGAACTCAGAAGACTTTACTTTAACAGGAGAATTGGAAGCGAGTGAAGATTTAAACACTTATACAGAAACTGGTATATATACTCAAGACTCTAATGTAGACGCTTCGGGGGGAACAAATTACCCGACACCTTATGCCGGGATATTGAAAGTATTCAGAAAAGGAGATTTTATTTGGCAGAGATATCACTCTTATTCTTTACAAAATGAAGTTTTTCATAGAGGAAGAAACTCAAGCGGAAGTTGGGTTTCTTGGGTCAGGTCTTGGGATACTAGTGATTTTTCACAAAGCAATATAACAAATTGGAATACGGCTTTCGGTTGGGGAGATTTCAGAAATTTTGGTCTTGGAGAGTTCTTATTACCTGTAACAGATTTGATTTCATCGGATACTAATGTAAACAGGTTCTTTAGGTTTTTATCAAGTGCTAACGGCTCGGGTGGTTTCGCTGGCGGTGCAGTTTCAATTCGATACGATAATACTCCCAGTACATCATTTATTGGTGCAAATGGAAGTTATGCTTTTGTTGGTTATAAGAATGGAGAAAATGCAACACCGCAATTTTATAAACTTTGGGATGCAAGAAACTTTACTCAATCTGATGTTAACAATTGGAACTCAGCATACAACAGAGGAGATTTCAGAGACTATGGTCTTGGTAGCGGCTTAGCTTCAAATACCGCCTTAGAAAATGATATACTTATTTTTAATACAACCGGTATTTTTAGAGTGGCTTCAACAGCGATTAATCTACCTGAAACAGACAATGGTTTTATATACAGGATGTATCGTGGAGGTAATAATGCTTATGTAGTATTTTATTCTGATTCTGGTAAAATATTCAAAAATATTAAGGACGGTAGTTCTTGGAGCGGCTGGGAGAGGATTTTAAGTAGTGGAGATATTACTATTGACAGTTCTATTGGTGATGCACAAGATTTAAATAATTTTACAAAAACCGGTAACTATAGCCAAACATTAAATGCTCAGGCAGCAACCGGATCAAATTATCCTGTTCCTTATGCTGGTATGTTAGAAGTATTTTCTAATAATATTACATCTGGAGGAGGTATTAAGGTTTATCAAAAATATCATTCATACAATAATGAACTATATATAAGAGGAAATAGTGCAGGTGTTTGGAGTTTCTGGTCTAAAATAACAAAAAGTTCTGATTTATCAGGTTATCTGGCTAAATCAGGCGGTACAATGACTGGTGCTATAAAATACGGTAATCCTAGTGCAAATCAAATATCCTTTTTAGGTACTCAATTAGCTGGTACAGAAATAGGATATACAGCTTGGATGCTTCAAAACCTGGATTATGATTCTACAAATCAAAAATTCACCAAACCCAGAGCAAATTTATTATCATTAGCATTAGCATTAGGAACTGGAGATAAAGCCCTTAGGCTAATGTATGCCCCAAATGCCGTTTCAAATGGTGATGAGGCTGACTTAAGTACTGTTTTTTCTGTTGACTCACAAGGTAGAATCATAACTCAGGAACATGGAACTTCTGAGCAGTGGAATGAAGTTTATAGTGATAAAAACAACTACCTGAGAAATCAGGCAGATGGAGCGCCAGGAAATGTAATGGGTGGTGCATCGTTTGCAGATTTAAATAATCTTCTTACAGGAATTGCATGGGTTAGTAATACTATATCAAACCTTCCTTCAGGACAGGCTTTCCATGTAATATCATTAGCTGGTACTGATAGCTATCAATCACAATTGGCTTTAAGAAGTAGTAATTTCTATTTCAGAAGTAAAGAGGCCGATTCATGGCAGTCGTGGAAAAGAATATGGCATTCAGGCGATTTCACTCAATCAAATATTGACAACTGGAATACAGCATACAACAGAGGTGATTTCAAAGATTATGGTATCGGTGTGACAGCACCTGTTACTTATCCAATGACAGACTTAAATGACACCTCTGTACCAAATGGCACATATGCAGTTGTTGGAGCTTCAACTTCAAATACTCCAATAACGAATTCAGGTACCATAACTGTTGAAAGGTATTCTACATATATAACTCAGAAATATCAGGCGGTAAATCAAAATGATGTGGTAAGAATGTTTATAAGACATTACAAAACCGGTTCTGCATCATGGACACCATGGAGGGAAATATGGACAGATGAAAACTTCTCTCCTAATGACAAAGCTGAAGTTAATGATACACTATCTTTCAAAGGAACTATTCCTTCAGGTGACAACATTAATAACTACACTGTAAATGGCTTTTATTCTACCGATAGCTCGACCGTCACTAACTTACCTGTTGAAGATAAAGGAATTTTAACTGTAGCTAGTAACGGCAATTATAATTCTCAAACCTATACCAATTACAATTCAAACGAGTTTTATTTCCGTACTTCAAATCCTGCTGGTGGGTGGAACTCATGGGAAAGAGCGGCTAAGTCTTCAGAAAGGATTATAAACGATACTTTAAGTACACCTCCTTCATCAGCATCATTAAATGCACTGTACCCATCTGCAAATGCTACTTTTACCGTTATAGCTCCAAATGTGGAAAAAGGGAACATGTATGTAAAAACAGATGACGGGTGGCTTGTATTCATCGGTAATAGGGTATACTAAATACTTGTAAAGATTTGATCAAATCTTATCATTGTGGAAAAAATATGGATTGCTTTGTCAACCATTATAGCAGGAATACTTTCCTGTTATACCGACCTCAACCTGGCTCTTATTCTTTTTGCCATAGCCACGACTCTTGATACTGCTACTGCTATACATGCCCAAGCCATAGCTAAAAACCTAAAATTTAATCCGGCAAAAAGTTATTTCTGGAAAGAGATATCGAGTACGGGATTAAGAAACTGGATGAAAAAAATTCTATGGGAATATGGCGTTTATCTCATCATGGCTTTTGCCATTGATCAGTGTGTTCTTAAAAACATGATTTTATTTAAAGTACTTGGCAGGGAATTAACCCTGCCGGTACTTGCCGTATATCTTTTTGCATTTATAGAAATGTGGAGCATTGGGGAGAATATAGAGCGCGCAGGTGGCATTAATATTTTTAAACGAATATTACTGTTTATCCCCGAAAAATATCAAAAACTATTAAAACCTTAAGCTATGAAACTTACACAAAACTTTTCTCTGGAAGAATTTAACTGTAAAGACGGTACAGCTGTACCTGAAAAATATTACCCTAATGTGCTTAAAGTAGCCGAAAACCTCGAAGTGCTCCGCGAATACCTACAACATCCTATCATTATTTCAGGTAGCGGATATCGTACTAAAAAGCATAATACCCAAGTTGGTGGTGCTCCTAAAAGTCAACATTTGACAGCTTCTGCTGCCGATATTTCAATACACGGACTTTCTCCTATGAAAATTGCCGAAGCTATTGAAACTCTTATTGAAGAAGGAAAAATGCAGCAGGGAGGTATGGGTGTTTATCCAACTTTTGTCCATTATGATATTCGAGGAACGAAGGCTCGATGGTAAAAAATATAACTCCTTATGTCATAAGCCTTTTATTACTTATACTACTTACTGTTCAGTGTAATAAGAATAATAGGCATAAAAACACTTACCTAAGTAATCTGGATGCTCTTACCGATACTGTAAAGTACTATAAAAACAAGACAGGCACACAAACGGCTACTATAAAAACACTTCAGTTAAAAAATAATGAACTCAACGACTATATTATTAATAAGGACGAAGAGTTAAAAGCAGTTACAGGCGAGTTCAGTTCGCTGCAATCTGTAGTAAAATATACCACATTAACCAAATTCGATACTATTTATATCCCTCTGGAAAAACCTATTATTACCGAAAAAAGATTTGAAGTGAGCGGAGAAAAAAAAAGTAAATGGTTTAGCCTTAATTACACAATTACAAACGACAGCCTTACTATTGCACCTCTCCTAACCTATACCGATGCCAGTGTGGTAACCGGAATAAAACGCAAATGGTTTTTGGGAAAAGAAACCCTTACTACCGATGTTACCTTTACAAACCCAAATATAACGGTGACCAATTTAAAATCGGTTACTGTTATGGTAAATAATCCCTGGTATAAAAAATGGTATGTATGGTTAGCTGCCGGAGTAACAGGTGGCTTATTGCTAAAATAATTTTTAGTTACTTTTTTAAGTACCTGATATCAAAAAGAGTACGCATTTTAAGAGTACTTTCAGAATAATTATCAGACACGTTAAGCACTTTATCCTTATCATCTGCTATAATATAAAAACGGTTTTCGTCTAAAACACCAAAGCCGTTTTTTAACCTGCACTTATGTTGTGCTACATAAAAAGCTACAGCTTTATTATGCCTTAATTCCTCAAGCTTATCATTTTGATCTAGCCTTAGTTTTATTTTTTTGCTACAGTTTTTAAGAGACGCCTTATATGATTTTAAAAGGAGTTCGTCATCAACGTCCGTATTATTACTATTTTCAAGTCGGCTTATTTCACGGTTATCCTTATCAATTTCTTCCCTGTATTTTAAAATATCATTTTCATTAATAAGCAGGGTCATTTCGGCAAACTCCCCCACCGTTATCGTATCCTGAATGATTGTAAGCATTGGCTGATAACCCGATGAGTTTTTTATAGTGTGACTTATATAATAACTAATATTCTCTTCGAGCTTTTCCTCGTGGGTTTTCTCACAGGAAATGCTAAAAAGCGCAGATAGCAAAATATATAATGTACAACGTGTCATAAACAGGTAAAAGGCGTATAGTTTGAATTCCAAAAGTACATTCTTTTTATATCTAAAAAAAACAAAACCATGCTTTTGCATGGTTTTTCTGTTTAATAAATTAGTATATAAAAATTGTATCTGTTTAAAAAGTGTAGCCTATTTTCAGTCCGGCACGCGGAGTCCACTCGTCTACATATTTGTTATCAATATCACCTTTACCTTTTACCTCTATTTTCCACATAATTCCTATAAACGGATCTATAGAAAAATCTCCGAATGTCATTTTAAATCCAACTTCAGGGCTAAAAAAAGAGAAGTAACTATAGGTACCATCAAACTTGCCAAACATCAAATTCTCATCAAACTTTATGTTTCCGTAAGAAAGGTAGTTACCTGTATAGAGCCCTTCGAGCTTAGTACCTTTGTTGTAATATTTTCGCCCTCCTATCTCTATGGCAAATCCCTGCCCGTCTACATCAAAAAGACCAACGTCATAATTCATAATTCCATAAGAGATATTCACAATCTGGGTGTTTTTGTAACCCCATTTAAGACCTTCAAACTCAAATGAAAGTCCAAATTGCGATGGTTCTGAATACATACCCCTGGCACTAATGGTAGTAATTTTGTTATTCTTTTTGTCGCTGTTGTTATCCTTGTCCTGTGCAAAGATGAATGAAGAAGCCATAATGGCTGCAATAGTAAAAAACTTTTTCATGTTGATTTGGTTTTAAGATTGATAATTGTTTATTGATTTAACACAGCATTTTCCAAAATGATGCCAAAAATTAAAACCAATCAAAAAAAGCTATAAAACACTACAAAACAACCCGTTAAAAAACATAAACCACTTACTAAAGTATTTAAAAAACTATTTTTTTAATTGACAGAAAAATTCTAATTCACTTTTCCGTAATCATCAACGCATTTTTTTGCATACTCTTTAGCAATGGCATTAATGCGGCGTTGTGCTTCCTTATCTTCGGCTAAATTGTTTTTATGGGTAAATATTTCCACTACCCTCTCAAATTCGGTTTGGATAAGTCCAAAAAAATCTTCCAGTTTACCGGCACTGTGGTAATGGGTTTTATATTGCATAGACAGTTCGCCTATTGCATCTTCACAGGCACAGTGAAACCTGCTTTCAAGTTCGTTATAATCAGGAGTACTCATACGTTTGTTATTTGGTCGTGCTAAAGATAATTATTTTACTCCTTTATTATTCTAAAAAAAGACCCTACACATACGTACAGGGCCTTTTTAAGGTCTATTGAGTTGGTTATTATACTTGTTATTGCGCCGTGTTCTTAGTTTTTTGCGCTATTTTTAGTTGGGTGCAGGGAACCTAGTCCTCTACAATTGGATTTTCTTCTACAGGAATTTGCTTTTCAACCTGAACATCAAAGTTTTCAAGCATACCGCTGTTACCTATGCCAAATCTCCATTCAAGTATAAAGCTTTCTTCTTCTTCGGTTTCAGGATCATTTTCCTGAATAACTACCATGTGGGCTTTTTCCTGAATATCTTCTTCTTCTTCTTCATTAGCAAAGTAAAGCGTTAGCACATTACCTGTTTTGGTATACGTACCCGAGTTGTACGGTAGATATTGGCCACAGTTGTGTACTACGGTAAACGTATTGTCTTCAAAAAAGGTAAACAATACATCCTGTTCGGTTGGAGTTTCAAGTTCACATCCTAAAGGAAATTCTTCCCCTTGGTATGATACTCCAATCGCTTTCCATTCTCCCAGTATGCTACCCGTGTAGGGGTTATGCAAACCGTTGTCTACTGTCTCCACGTCATCGTCTGAAGTACAGGCTGCAAAAGCCAGTGCCACAAACAATACGGCAACAATTTTTTTCATAGTTTTTAATTTTTACAAATACAGGCCACTAATCTATAAGAATGGTGTTAAATTATGTATTAATAATTTCTTAAAACTTGGATGATTTTTACATTTTTTGCACTTCAAGCCTGTGTCCGCCAAGTGTCCCCTGATTACCAATACCGAAAAAACGAAAGGCTATAAAATCAGTATTCGCTCCTGTTCCATCAGTATGAACCATATGAGCTGTTTCCTGTAGATTACCGTTATTCATAACCAGTGTAAGCACATGTCCGTTAGTGGTGTATGTACCTTCACTAAATAGTATGTTCTCATCACAGTTGTGTTGTATGGTAAAAGTGTTGTTTTCAAAAAAAGTAAAAAGCACATCCTGTTCGGGTTGTTGCGGCAGGTCGCACCCTACTTCAACATGGTCTCCGTCATATTCGTATACAGCAACAGTTTTCCACGTGCCGGCTATCTCTCCCGAAAAAAATTGTTGTATGCTATCTTGTGGTGAAGGGTCTCCGCAATCGGGCGAACACCCAATTGCAACTGCTGTTATACAGCATGCTGCAAGCAGTTTAAGTGAATTCATAAATTAGGTTTGTTTAATTGTTTGTCTGTTTGATAAAATTAATGTTTAAAGTTTTAAAAAAATCTTAAAAAAGCTATCAAAATTAAGCAGCTATCTTATAACATTGCGAGAAACACGTAAAACCACCTGTTTTTTTAAAACCCGTAAATACTCCCTTATCCAAATGAGAGGCAATGATTTATTTTGAATAATCTGCACCTTAAATAAAACTAAATGAATAATCTAAAACTAAAAATTGCGAATACACCCTACTATAATAACGATAACCTGATACTGGAAAAAACCGAAACCGAGATTAACATTAGCCTGAAAAGCGGTGCAAATACTGTAACTCTAACTCCTATTGAAGCAGGACGCATTACAGGGATGCCTACCCCCATGATGGCATCATTAACATTTTGGTATAATTTTGATCCAGATACCAATACCATTACACTATGTGGAAGTGATTACGCTTCAAGCGACAGTACTTATATTACACTGAGTCCAAAAGGCACACAACAGTACCTTAACGTATATTCATATGGAAAGTATGAAAGCGAAAAGTATATTAGTTTTGCTAACGACTCTCTCTTAAAAGAACTACTTAAACAAACTGCTGCAAAAGCAAGCGAGCTTATTATTAATACTGCAAAAAAGCAGTATAACGTAATTGTACGCAGCCCACAGCCGGGGCTTCCGGATATTATTATGGAAGATTTAAGGGCTGTATACCGCAACGGAGTATTTTTAGAACTTCATGATCCGGAAAACGAATATGAAATAGGCGACAAAGTATTTTCGGCCTCTACTGTTTTTGGCGGACTGATAACTTTGCGACCTGATGCTAATTTTGCCAATATTACCAATGCTGCAACCGACCCAAAAATAAGTGGTTACCCCTGGATGCAACTTTGGAATCACTACTATGGCGAAGCCAATGTTTGTGCCTCTAAACATTACAACTATGGCGAAGGCACTTTTAACTGCAGTAGTACCATTATTGGCGGACATGTTATTTTAGGCAAACAACCGGGCGTTGTGCCAGAAGATGGTAACACGGTGTTTATTATACCTATTTGCCAAAGGCATAATAAGAATAACGACGTTTACATGTCCCCAGTTATGTATAACGAAGGTATTGTACTGCATAGCCATTATAATTAGATAAAAAGGTGTTACGTAAAAACACCTGTTTTTTTAAAACCCGTAATAACACGCTGTTTCATGTTATACCCCTTACTTATATTTGTTTCAATTATGGGCAAATAATGAGAAGTTCATAATAAATGTGTATTCTAGCTTATCAAAAACCCCTTGTTTGGTCGTAAGGGGTTTTTTATTTTTTCCATTATTACAACTTTTAGTTATTTAATAATAGATTTAATCAATAGGTTTTAAAAGCCCTTAGCAATGCTAAGGGCTTTTTTGTTTGTCTTATTAATAAGTAATACTACGGGTTTAAAAAAAACAGGTGTAATCACGCAATTTCAAACCAACCGACAGGCGTAACTTTGAAAAACACTAAACAATTACAATTCAAAACATTAAAAATATTACACGTGTATTCCCTCAAATGTATGCTTTGAAAATGGAACCTAACCATTTTAAAAAACAGGGGCGGAATCTGAAAAGCCTAAAGAGTAAGAAACTTAACCAACTAAAAAATTAATATAATGGCATGTAGAACTCCATCTGTAGAGAGAGTTGCAGACAAATCAGTTAATGCACAAAAGCAACTCGACAAACTAACCGAATCAGTTAAAGCACAAAGAGATACGCTTTTAGATGAGTTTGACGGTAAAGTAGGCGAAAATCTAAAAAGAGCCCGCGTTAGTGACGGTACCATTTTAGGTTCTAACGACTATATTAAAGTAGAATACAGCTACGAATTTAGCCTGGACAAAATTGCCGGTGTAATTAAAGATACCTTAAAGGCCATTGCTGCTAACAAAGATTCTAAAAGTTTTCAGGATGCCTTTAGCGATGAGGCGGTAGAGTCGTACACTGACTTGGTTAATTCGGTATCCGAAGCTGCCAAGTCAAAATCAACAGCTGCAGCCAGTATTTCTTTCTCCATGAACAGGCTGGCTCCTGGTGTATTTGCTTTCCTTTCGGCTACATCTGCCAGTTTACTGGAAGAGGAAACCTTTGGTAGCGAATCGATCACATCAACAATTATCTTCTATCAGCTTATTTATAGTATAGACGATTTAAAAAACCAACAGAGTTTTGATGAGGCTGCTATAGATATTCAAAACCTGATGAATATGAAGCGTGTACAGGCTGCCCTTACCGATAGCCTGGCAGACGGATCCATAAGTATTGATGACTGGATGGCTAGGGACGAGAAACTTAATGCTGCTGTAGAGCGATTAAGAGCCCGACTTGATTCGAGAGGATTTGCCGACAGAACCAAAGTTGCTTCAAGAGGTATGAGCGAAAACCAACGACTTGTTACTACAGCCCTTGAAAGACTTAATAAAATGGGCAAAGTATACTACCCTGCGGTATCTATACTGGAAAGCCGTTTAGAATTAAGCTACTATAATTAGTATATTTATGTGTTTAGAAAAAAGCCCCTTAGAAAATCTAAGGGGCTTTTTGATTTACAAATGCAAGTACTGAAATACAATATTATTTTCTGCTCAAAAAGAGTTTATTAATTTACTAAAAGCAGAAAGGATGACGATTTGTTTGTTTTAGGCAAATTAATAAAATCCTGCTAAATGTTAAAATACCCAACAATAGGTATTTCAATACCTGCAACTGATTTATATTCTTGCAATTTAAATTTATTACAGGTTTATTTTACAGGTATTTTTACCTGTTTTTATAAAACAAGTAGTATTCCTCAGGGTTAAAACAATAGAAATCAGTACCTTTGACAACAGGTTATAATCCCTCACAAGAGTGTAACCACACACGTACCGACTAAAGCTTATTAAGGATGATTTTGACACTAGCTTTTTTAATAAGCATACCTAATTAGTAAATATACGTGTACACATAAAAACCCCTTATAATGGACTAAGGGGTTTTTTCTGTTTTATAAGGGTTGTATGTTTTTACCAGGTTTTACCTTCGGGCATTTTATCAAATATAAAACTGAAGTACTGGTCGTAGTAGCTAAGGGAACGGTCGTACCTGTTACTGTCGCGCATTTCACCGTCTTTTAGCACGTAGTTATTAATGGGATATATTATTATGCCATCGACTGGGTCATAACACTCCAGTTTAAAAACGGTTACCTTATACCTGCCCTCCTTAAACTCAATCATACCGGTGCATATTCCGCCCTGAGAAAGAAACGACGGATCGGGCAGGTTCCTGTAGCCGTAGCGTTTTAAATCGTCGGGCGTATAGGAAATACTAAAATCAAGTACGTTGTAATTAAAGTCTACATACTGGCATTTCCCCGTGAGTTTTATCTGTTTCATCATTTCCTCGGGGGTTACCGTCCCCGGAAACACTTTTTCCCAAACCAGGTTACTTTTTATAATACTAAAATTATGCTGACCAAAACCCAGCAACGGAAACAATAATAGTAACAGTAGTTTTTTCATAGAGGTGCTTTTTAATTGGTTTTCAGAGAATACCAATCAAATAGTTTGCCAAGAAAGGATTACATCGTGTCTCACAATGACGCTATGTATTGTCATTTCGATACGGAATGAAAATGGAGTGAGAAATCTAATCAAAATACAAAGAGATTTCTCCACAAGGTCAAAATGGAAATGAGATTCTTCCTTTCGCCAGAATGACATGCAGTACTCATAAAGAGATTGCTTTGTTCCTCGCAATGACGGAGTGTACTGTCATTTCGATACGGA